>JAEOTI010000464.1 GCA_016839955.1 Candidatus Hodarchaeota archaeon
ACACAAATTTTCGAGTTTAAAGTAATTAAAAAAGAAGAATATGTGATTCCTATTCCTGGTTGGCAAGGTGAATATGGAGATTTTTATCGATATGACAAGCTTCGTGGTATTCTGTTGCGTTGGGGAAACCTGGAATATGGAAGGAGTGGCGGTTACTATGATGAAGTAATCTTCTTGGACCCCTCTGCTATGAAACCAGGACCGAGTCAAACATGGTTTTGGGGACTAAGCAGTCTTCTATTCCTAGTAATCATTAAATATAGAGTTATCCGACGAAGACCTACGTGTTAATCGTCGAGAACTTCTCTTTGTTTTTTTTACTTTCAATTTTCTTTGTTCTAGCAATTTATCATTTTTTTGTAAGAAAGATTAATCTCTTACGGTTTCTTTTTGGAATGAGGAAGGTTTAGTTTGATAGGCTTGTCATGCTTGCAGAATCCGGCTTTCTTGTAAATTTGAATTATGTATTACGGGTAAAGATTTGGAGGAAGTTTTCCCATTTTGATTTGAAAACATCACCAAAACCATCAACATTTGACAACCCCTTAATTGGAAGAAGATGAAAGAATATTTATTTTAAAGGATACGCGAAATAATTCCATTCAGAGGTAGTCTTAATTCTCTGTTTTTTCTCAATATCACTAATTTCTAAATTATAAAGCGTTAAGCAATAATTCATCATCTTTTGTTAAAATTCGCTTTCCTGATTTCATTCTACTTATCTTTCAAAGAAAATGAAATGTGAAATCATTTTTAATATTGAATCTCTCTTAAATAGATCGTTTTGAAGAAATAATTGGATTTAATTTTTATTCGTAATTCGCCTATACCACTCATGATCTCTTTTTTTGATAGTTCTAATTGGAGAACGAAGCATCTATTCTCGACTTTTTTACAATAAATTTTTATTTCGCTGTCCTTAGGGTGTCCTTTAGCTCGTTTTTGATCATTATGTAATTGTTTAGGTTTTATTTTCAAAGATTTAGGAAAACAAAAAATAAGAGAATATCTGGATACTCGCTTTCCCAATTCAAAAGTAAAAATTCCTTCAATTGGGGTTTCTTCAATGGACGGTTTTATTATCGGATTACCATCCCGTAAAAAAAAACCTTCGACTTTCGCTCTTATTCCAAAAAAATAGAAGTAAATTAAAGGGATGATTAGCAAAAAAAGTACTATAAAGCAATTTTGCATATTTTTTGGTGGATAATTGATAAGAATGACGGTTATCACGGTAGCATAAACTAAATAAAGATAGGTTTGCCTTTCACACAATTCAGTTAGAAATTTCGGAAGTTTTAGCAATTAATACAGCCTACTCTACGAAATACATACTTAGAAGAGAATTAATTATGTGTAATAGCTGAAAAGTTGCTTTATTTTGTAGTTGAATTCTATTCACAAAGAAGAAAAAAACCAAACGTGTATCCATATAATCATAAATGATTTGACAACGCGCAACTGGATATTTTCTTATTGGTAATTGAAGATTCTCTTTTTTTTGTTCCAGAAGTTCAATTTCAACTCTCCCAATTTCTGTGTCTATTTCTACATGACTCGCTTGTATTGCAGATTCAATTAAAGACCAAATTTTTTCAACTGTAGGTGTTAGACTTTGTAAATAGTATCCATAAGGACTCAAAAGACTATTAACCAATTCAATAATGAGATCCTTTTCAATAGTTAGGTCTTCATATTCCAAAAAAGCAAATTTTGTGTTTTTTTCAGCTAAAAGGATAAAATTCTTCTTTAAAATGAAATCTTCAATTTTCCTTTCTGTCTGGAAAATTAATTGGATTATATCGTTCTCATATTTTTTACTACCAATTATTTTCCTATCTTTTATATAATAGGGTTCAATTAATTCTATATCAGAAAATATACTGAACGGTATTGTCTTTTCCTTATTAATAACTTCAAGAATTTCATAAAGCACTTTGTATATCTCCTAATTAATTTTAAATGAACCAACAGCAATTTCTATGTCTTTCTCAGAAATGGTTTTACGATTTCTGTGTTGTGTAAATTTAAGCGATTCTGTTGTCACTTCTCGGATTACTTTTACAAGAAGTTGTTCAACGATCTCAATCACCTTTGGTTCGACTCTTTCAGCTCCAAATTCTTTCATTAAAGCCTTTATCTTTTTATGTGGAATTCGTTCGGAAGATGTCAAGTGATTAATCCCACCTATTCAGTCCTTTTCCTCTCATACTCATCTATCAACTCTGTAACATTCGAATATATCCCAATACCTTCTTCTTTGCAGAAGCTAACAAGCTCATGAAAAAAAGTGTCTGGAGGATATCTTAAGTCTAGATTAAGTTTTTTCCATTTTTCGTAAAGTTTTTGTAACCGATTAATGAAATAATATCCGAGAAATGCTCTTTCAATGGATGTTTTATATTTTAGGTCACCAAGAGATTGAATAACTTCGATTCTACCATTTGAATTAACCTTTAATGTACCAAAGCGGTTATTAATATCAAAGCTCACCTCACAGTTAGAAAGGCGCTTTCCATGTAATAAACATATCAAAATTGGAAGCGATTTCGTAGCGTCCAATGATTTTCGAGCTTCGACCTCACCACCCATTAAATCTTCGTCTCCGGTAGTTCCGAGATCTTTCATGAACCCAATCTTCATATCTGATTCAAGATTTTCCTGACACCTCTTTTTCCATACAAGCCATACAAAGAAATCTGGATCGAAGGTTAATCGTTTTTCAAAACTTGAAAAAGGTGCTACATGAACTCCTACTTCTTGTCGAAGCCTGTCATCTCCAAATTTTGAACCACGAATAATGCAAATATTTGGAACATGCCAAAATAAATAATTTTCAATAACACTTCTTTGATCTTCTCTTATCCAACTTCCATCTTTGAAGACTCTTTTTTTTGACCACTTTTCAAGAATGTAACCAATAATGATCGTTTTTTTAGCGATTTCCAAAATTTCGAGGTCATTTTTAAGAAGATCAATGTCAAAATCAATATTTATTACTTCAAAACCACTTCCAGGATTTCCGGGATTTCCTGGTTCATAGGTTGGAAGATTTTTCTTCAATAGGCTTCTGATCGCTTCAATATCTGTCTTCTCATTATTAATCTTCATATAATAAACCGAAGGTACAAAAAATTTACCTAAAAAAGAAAAAAGTTGGGAATCATCATCAGACATGAATATAGAACACCTCTCTGCGATTTTTTTTTTTCATAAAAATAGTATAATTGTTTTATTTTGAACAAAGTGTATTTTAAAATACTTTACAATAACCATTTATTCTAAGATTATCATAATTCTATCTAATATTGATGTTTATAAATTCTTATAATTTTTTTTTTTTTTTTTTGAAATAGTTTCACTATGTATCTTTAAAGAAGCTATTAACAAAGTCATCATTTATTTTCCAAAATAAAATACTTTTGAACTTTCTTACTAACGAGCGAATGGAAATCGAAATCAAATGTCATAATGAGCTGCAGAGAGTTATTGAACAATATTAACATCTTCTTCAAAAGAATATAAATTCAGTTGATCATAAATAACAATATTCCTTGTAAAATTACTAATTAATTGATAAAAAGACAATGATCATTTATTTTCATTAGATTCTATTTCAGCAGGATTTCAAGGAAAACTGTTATTATTGCAAACTTTCACTGAAAAGAAGCTAAAAAGAAATTGAACTCAGAGCTAACTTATTCATGCTTTACATTCAAGGATTGACGGGAAATGTAGGGAGAATTAATTAAATAACATATAAATAGATAAAACTGAATATATAGAATACGTCTATTATTTTTCTAATAGGTTTATTCATCTATTTTTTCTTTACACAAAGATCTAAGTTTGTATAAACCTTAATTCTTTTCTTTTTCCAGTAACAGACACATCTTAACCATTTCCAGAGTATACTGTAATTCATATACACCAATATGAACCTTTATAAAGATGCTGTAAATAAGTTGACTAAAACTGTAATTATAGGTGTAATTAAAATACAGTATTATGGTGAAAAGTATGACTGAAAATGATCAAACGCTGGATGATCAGCCAAAAGAGGACGAAGACATTACTCTTGAAGGTGAAGACGAAGAAAATATAATGAAAAAACTCAATGAACAACAACGTGAACTTCAGGAGCAAATGAAAATCATTGACCGCGATCTTCGCGTACTCCGAAGGAAAAAACGCCGCAAAACTCGATATACAGATACAGAAAATGATTTTAATGAGAAAGAACGACCTGGGTTCGGAGTTCGCTTTGAGCGAATGTCGGATGACCTCGGTGATACTATCGAGACATATGTGGGAAATATATTAGATTCAGTTGCTTATGGCCTTGAAGGAGCGTTAGATGGACTTTTTGGTCATCGAGCAGATTCTCGAAAAATTAAAAGTAGTAGAAGAACCAAGATCCGTCATAAATTTGGTGGTTATCGCTATAAACTCTCTGATGAGGAGCGAGAAGAATTTCCAATAGTAGGATCTGAACTATTAGGTGTTCTTAGTGATGAACACCGTTTAAAAATTCTTCAAGAGCTCGAGAGAGGACCAGGTTATCAAAAAGAGTTAAGTGAATCAACAGGTATCAAGGGAGGACAATGGAAACACCATATTGATCTACTCAAAGATGCTGGTTTCATAGCTCAAGAGACAGTTCGTGGTCGGTACCTCGTTACGCAGTTGGGACGGGAAGCCCTCAAACTTGCAGAAATAGTTTTTGTCAGGAAACGCTATTTTGAACGTAAACCTGTAGAAGATGAACCTTTTCCGCATGAAGACGAAGTTCATGATAGAGGACCTGAACCAGTTGTCAAGATTCAACTAGAGGATGATGAGGAAGAGGAGACTAAACATTAGAGGGATTTAGAAAAAGGTGATTAGGCATGAAACTATCTTTAGGAGAACAACAATATAAGGTCCCTGCTGACACTGTTTTAGCAGAGTCTGAAATATATCGCCTTATTACAATTGGGGATTGTGTTGCAATACCTGTCCACTCGTCAAAAGAGCCCTTTGAAGGTTATTTACTCTTTGGAGAAATCCATTTTGTGGCAGATGCGATAGCTCATACCGATAAAGGGGCAATAGGAAGATCTCTTGACAGATTTTGTCAGGAAATTCTGTTCTTAGGTTCAAAAATTCCTGAAAAATGGTTAACTATTCCTTATGACATTCGAAAAATCCAGTTTTTTCAAAGAGGTCAGGAAATTCTCGATTATATTACATTTAATGAGTTGAAAGTAGATTGCCATATGAATAAACAAACTCTACAAGAAGCTCAGCACATTATCTTCGCACCTTACACGCTAAATTACAAAGATGCGACCTGGTTGATTGGGAACTCAGAAAGAAACCTTGTATTAATAGATAAAATGGAAGTTTTCGTTCGAAAAGACGATGATAACTTAGTTTACGTTTCTGGACCAAATGGGAAGGTTGAAATCGTTACGAAAGGGCATATATTAACTGTGGGGGGAAAAGGAGGAGTTTCTTTCACCCAAAATGGTGAGGAAGTAACCCTAGGGAATCTACTTGAGGGTGTTTTCTCAAATCTAGGGAAGGCATTTGATCGTTACTAACGCTTACCAGGAGGTGGTCTCCTCAACTCATGAAATCAGGGTGGGTTAAACGACCCACCCACTCTACCACCTGGTGAAACATATTATGATTAATAAGAAAAATTTAATTTTGGTGGCATAATTGGAAGATGTTAAAGGAAATAATTCAATAATCCGAACTGAAGATATGACTAAAATCTATATTTCGAAGACAAGAAAAGGCCTGTTCAAGAGTGAAAAGCGAGAAGTTACCGCTTTGGATCATGTGAGTTTGGAGATCGAAGAAGGAGAACTCTTTGGACTTCTCGGACCAAATGGAGCGGGAAAAACGACATTAATTAAGTGTTTAACAACATTGCTAATGCCAACAAGTGGTACTGCATGGATAAATGGTTATGATATCCAGAAACAGGATAATCTCGTTCGTGCAAGTCTTGGTTGTATGCTTATGGGGGAACGAGGCCTCTATTGGAAGCTTACTGGTCGTGAAAACCTAGAATATTTTGCAGCATTGTACCACGTTCCTTCTGTGAAACGAAAACCTCGTGTAGACTATTTGATTGATTTATTAGATTTGTCTGACTTTTCAGAACGAACCGTGGAGACATTATCGTCTGGACAAAAGATGAAGTTTGCCTTTGCCCGGTCCTTGATCTCAGATGCTCCAGTTTTGCTCCTTGATGAACCAACCAACACTATGGATGTTCAAGGTGCCCGAGAACTTCGACGAATCGTTAGAATGTTAAACGAAGAAGAGGGAAAGACCATTGTCTATACCACACACATCATGCAGGAAGCGGATGAACTCTGTCACCGTGTAGCTATCATCGATCATGGCAAAATTATTGATCTAAACACTCCAAGCGCATTAAAGGCCAGTTTGAAAGCAGAAACGACATCTGTTGTATCTATGGAAGGTATTTTTCTAAATGGAGTGGTCAATCAAATCCAAGAAATTCCTGGGATTATCAATGCGGGATTATCTAAGGCCAATGGAGATGCACCCAGCTCATTATCCATTGTGACTGACAATCCTCGAGCAATTTTACCGAATGTGATGAAAACAGTTTTGAATTCTGGTTCAACAATCGAATTTGTTCAAGCTAAGGATGTTACATTGGAAGATGTGTTCCTCTCCAAGACTGGGCGATCTTTAGCTGAAGACACTACTGTCAAATAGGATGTGATGATAGTGTCGATTACAGTCACTTCGATGAACATGGGTAGCATAGGTTTGTCAGAATCAACTTTTCGATCACAACTTGGAGTAGTATGGGCTGTATTCATCGCAAGAATGCGGACGATATCACGCTATAAAGGTTATTTAGCCTTTGAAATAATCCTCCCTACCCTATTCGCAGCCATGCCTATACTATTAGGTAATGCCATTGCTGGTTCATCCTCACAAGCAGCAGCCAACTTCGAAGAACACACAAAAACAGCAAGTTATGTCGCTTTCATGATTATTGGGGCAAATGTCTTCATGATGGTCTCCGGGGCTATGTGGAATTTTGGTATGTGGATGCGACGAGAACAACAAACTGGGACATTAGAATCACTCCTTCTTTCACCTGCAAATAAAACAGCCATTTTAGCAGGTACAGCACTATATATTTCAATACGAACCAGCATAAGCTTCTTTACTGCCTTCTTTTTAGGATGTTTAGCATTTGGTGTTCCTTTAGAAGAGATTCTCGCAGGTAATATTTTGTTAGCTTTAGTTTTCATTTATGTAGGCATGATTCCTGTTTATGGATTAAGTTTCCTATTTGGTGCGTTGATTCTTGAAATTAAGGAGTCGAATGCAATAGTAAACCTCCTACAATGGGTAATTTCCTTATTAATGGGAATTTTTTTCCCAATAACAATTCTACCACAATGGTTACAGTTTGTTGCAAAAGTTTTCCCACCTTCTTGGATGAATAACGACGTTCGTGCATCACTCATTGATATATCTTATTTCTTTGGTGCTTGGTATCTTGATCTCGCTGTACTCTTTGGTTTTGCAATTATTCTACCTTTCATGGGACTATGGGTCTTTTCTAGGGCTGAGAAACATGTGAAGAAGAATCAGGGGATTGGTACTTTCTAGGAGAGATGAAATATGGCAGTTATTGAACAAAAGTCGCAAAATGACCGTTTGACGACATCACAAATTGGAAATTTAGGACTATCCGAACCAGGCGTCGGAGGTTTCTTCTCTACATTCCGTGCACAGATAAAAAAACAGTTTATCGTCATGAAACGTTACCCAGTGGCTTTCATTACATCCTTTGCGATGGTATTTATTATTTTAATGATTTTTATTTTAGCTGCAACTCTTTTTACACCCAAAAATGGTTCTGCAGATGGTATTAACCAAACCGTTATAGCAGGTACAATGTTTTATGG
>JAEOTI010000465.1 GCA_016839955.1 Candidatus Hodarchaeota archaeon
GAAATTATTCTTACGTTTTTCAAGTAATTGAAGGTGGTCCTCAATTCTTTGGTGAAATATGTTGAACTCTGGTTTTGTAGTAATTATTTCTAATGTTTGATTCAGAATCTCAAATGATTGATCAAAATTCATCTGAATTTCTGCAAGTGTGGCCTGAATTATGCTGATTTCTACAATTAAGGGGATTTTAAGAGGTTTTTCAGCTATTTCACGTGCTTTATCAATGAAATAGCTAATTTCGTCATAAAAAAAGTCACTGAAACTATTTTGGTATTTTGAAAGGTAAATTCTTGCTAATTGTAAGTAACTGCGAGCCCGAGTTCTAATATCAACAGATTGAGACAAGGCCCTTTCGAAGTGATGAGAGGCTAAGCCGAGATTTCCTTTTTCAAATTCTAAAATTCCCCATTGTAATTGTACACGAGCTAATTCTGTATTACTCTGTTGTTTTGCAACTTGTGTTGCTCTTTCTAACAGGTCTTCAGCAATTTTAAATTCATTTGAAAGAATATATGCTTCAGCTGCTCGTTCAAGAACCCATACTTTTTCTATTCCGATTTTGTCAAATAAATTGAGAGCTTCTTCAAACTTAGTTTTACTTTCATCTAATCGATTTTCTGTAGTTAAAATAATGCCTAGCCCTGCATATGCCCAAGCAATTCCGTAAAGGTTTTCATTCTCTTCTGAAATCTCTAAAGACCGATGTAAATATTGTCTTGATCCTGATATCTCACCGAGTTCTAATAGACACTCTGACATGTTTCCAAAGGCTCGTGCAAGCCCTTCTGGATAGTTAATCAACTCAAAAGCAACTATAGCTCTTCGAAAATAATCTAGAGCTGTCTCATAATCGCCTTGAGTTAAAGCCCATAGGCCTAACCCATTAGCACCTAACCCTGAAGCAATGGTTGAATCTAATTGTTCTCGTTTGAATAACTTTGAAAAAGTCTTTTTGGCTTTATCAGCTTCTCCTAAACTGATATATAGACATCCCTGCTCATAAATAAGAAAAGAAAGTTCCTTTGATGAATAATTAGCTAATTCAGGTTCATCAAACTTATCTAGTATATACTGAGCTTCATCATAACACCCTTGAATCCTAAGGCGTCTGACCTCAGCGATATCACTAGAATTCACACTGATTACGTTAATTTTAGACAATAAGATTCCCTCCAAGGAGATGTCTATTTATTATTCTCTTGGTCTAGTTAAAAAACCCATCTTTTAAGGTCGTTTTGGAACAAAATTCTGTTGAAATTTCATCTAAATACGTATATTGATATAAAACCTTACAAAAATCTAAAAACTTGAAGAAAGAAGAGTTCTGAAGAAGTTGATCGCATTCTTCATTAAATGTTGATAAGATAAGATCTCATCAGTAGGAGGAAGAAGAAGTGGTCTTGGATCCATTTTCCCTTCTTCACCGTCAAAGGAAACTAATAGCATACCCAAAGGGTATAAACAATTAAGACCTATTGAGTTTAGCCGATTTATAGTGATTTTTTCTCCATCTAATGTTACTATTTCGACTAGGAGCGATAATTTTTTTATTTTCGTTGATGGACGTGTAATTTCGGGTAGTTGTTTATCCAGCTCCGCTGAGGTAACTCCAACGCCAATCTTTGTTTGCTCAACAATCAAGATTTCTAGAATATTCAAATAATCAGGTGTTTTAACCCCAAAGATCTTATCAGGTTTCCAAATCATGAAATGCTTCTTCGTTGTCGTAGGTAAAGATCCAGAGCGAGATTTTATGGCCTCTAAAAGTGAATTGTACGGCTTAAGTTTCTTCAAGGTGTAAAATAATATTTCATCGAGAGATAATGTAATATCAACATTTTCCCAAGATTTTTGGAGGGTTGAAGGATTAATTTCTAAGAGGTATCCTGTTTCAGAGAGTAGATAGATAAGTATGGCTCGTCCAAGATTAGTTATTTGATAAAATCTTTTTTCACCCTTCCCAAATTGAGCTTCTTCAGAAGAGATCACACCAATTGTTTCGAGATCTGTTAATGCTCTACGAAATTTTCCTCGTTTGGATCTTTCTTCTAGGGGATACCACGAATTAACGATATCAATAATGTCTTTAAGCTCATTACGGTCTCCTTTTTGTCCTAAGTTTACGCCTAGTAAACAGTGAGCTTTAAAAACGCTTTCGCAAGCTTGAAAAACCCTGTGAAGTTTATTCAGCCCAGGGTTACTCTGCAAAACAACGATCTCCTCATAATCAAAACTATGAAGTCCAAACATCAAATGGTTTATCAGTAGACCATTCACAGAGGTTTAGAATAGCGTCAACTGAATTAGTATTGTAATCTGCAAAACCTTGCTTTTCTAAAGCTACTGTAATGAATTTTTTCTGAATCATCCTTTTCAAATCACTCTCAAAGAATTCAACAGTAGGTTGAATGTACTCTTTTTCGATATCTACTAACTTAGAATCCACTAAATCATATTTATTAAATGAAAGGACAACACTTCTAGTTGGTATAGTACCTATTGTTCTGAAAAATTCTAATTGTTGTTCTAATGGAATTGATAGATCAATCATACAAAGAAATTTATCAGCGTTTCTTAGGACAAATAATCGATAATAATCAGTAATTGCCACTCGATGACCGCCAGTACCATAAAGTGTATGCGTAAATCCTTGATATGTAAAACGAATAAAGTCAACTGTGAGGGTAAGTTCGCGTTCATCCCCCCCTCGTTGACCCGTCAATATGCGATCTCCTCGGGCTTCTAATGATTTGACAAATAAAATAAAAATTGACGTTTTTCCACAGTCCATTTCGCCTAAAATGCCGACATTGACCAATTCGTTTACCTCAGAGATCATTTGGTTTAGATACAAGAACCGTGTAAAAAATGTTCTTATTGTGCTTTAATTCAAAAATTCTACTGGAAAATAGATTTCAGAAGCACTTATTCTTATTGTGCTTTTGCTTTCGTAAGTAATTCTTCTTTTAATGTATGATAGCTTGATTCTGTTATTTCAGATATATCTGATACCTGTAATTGCTTCCTAAAGACTTCTTCAAGGACTGGTCTATTCCAAAGTAATCTTCTCATATTCAGAGGAAAAATCAAGAAAAATAAACAATAGCTATTTCCTCTCATCCGTTCATCTTCTTGAGTCCGATCAGGAATTGAAGCAGCATAAACCATTATTTCAAAATCAGCTAAATCAAAAGCTGGAAGGGGTCCAAAAAGTCCACTTCTATGTGCTCCTCCCTGTCCTATCGCTGTTGCCATGTAAACACCTAAGGAAGTAGATAGTTCATCTGGATCTTTCCCCTTAGGTAATGAATCTGAAAAAATCACTACTGGCCCAGGCGTTCCAACCTTTACTGCAAGTAAAAAAAGTGTATCTTGGTCTATCGAGAGTTCTGATGGGCGTCGTCTTGCAACTAAATCTACAAAATCAAGTAAGTCCCGAGTTGAATGCGCCCGCAATAAGGCCATTATTTTATTACTTTCTGCTAAATCTTTACGCTCACTCAGTATGGTTTCCAGTATTTGGGAACGTTCAAGTTGTGCTAGATGCATTCTGGATGCAATATTCTTTGCTTCTTTTGCTCTATCAATTGCTTTCTCAAATTGAAATTGTGCACCTAAAAGCAAAGATTCTACTAAAAGAAGATCAACTAGATTATAAAATCGACCAGATGCTTGTGCAATGGATTTTCCCTCTTCTATATAATTATGAGCTGATTGAAAGGCATTCTTGTCATAGGTGCTGAGACCATGTTCCAGTTCTATTTCAGCTAAAATTATAGCTGCTAGGACAACAGTTTCAGGATCTGAAATTCTTCTGGCTGCCTCTAAAGCTCTGGAGAGTCTTGTTCTTGCTCGACCAATATTATCCTCAACCTTCTCAAGATACCCACAAGCAAGATCTACCCACGCTTTCTCTGCTAGAGATTGGTGCTTCTCAGCAAGTGACTCTGCTCTATTTAAAATCTCTTTAGCCTCATTTAATAATCCAAAATCTACTAAAACCCTTGCAAATATATGTAAGTTAAAAACAAGACCAGTTTGAGACCCAATATTGTTGTAAATTCTTAAACTTTCTCGGAAAAACCAAATAGCCCCCTGTACGTCCCCCCGGAGGTATGATAAAGTAGCAATATCACCCATTATCTGAGTAGTTCCTAAAAGATCTTCTAGAGATTTCTTAGTTTGGAGAGCTTCTTCAAGACAAATTTGTGATGCCTCAAACTCTCCGCGATCCCGAAGAAGTTCTGCATAATTTCGTAGTATTGTAGAAGTTAAATGAGGATCAAAAGCTCCCCGGCTGAGCGAAGTTGCCATTTCATAATCTTCTACAGCTTCTTCAAATGAACCTAGGCGTTTTTTTGCAGTTGCTTTATTATTAAGCACTGTTGCGATTTTCCGAGGTATTTTTAGTTCTTCGAAGATTTTCTGAGATCGATCATATGTTATTAAAGCAGATTGACGATCTCCCTTAGTTTCAAGGATTGTACCTGCAATATTCAAGGAATCAGCTAACCTCAAAGGATTTGATATTTCCTGCCAGAGAAAAAGTGCCGATTCAATATGCCTTTCTGCTTCTGCGATGTCTCCAGCATTCCAGAGTCCAATAGCTAATAAATGATGACTCTCAGCTATCCCTGCCTGGTAATTCATTTTTTTGACAGTTCTAATGACTTACCTGCGAAAGCAATTGTTATTTTAGCGTGACCACGTTTTGTTTCAACTAAAGCTAATCCAAGATTAGATTGAATAACTCCAATTTCAGAAATCCCTCGTTTAGAAAGATCCAGAAGACGCTGAAAAGTAATTTCCGCCTCACTCAATTTTCCAAAGACAATTTGGGTGTGACCCAATTCTTTGAGGATATAAATACGGTCTGAGAAATAGGTTGTTTGGTTAAATAACTTCTCAAGGCAATCAATAGCCACTTTATAGTCTGTCCTATGAACATCTAAGCAATCTTGAACAGTATGTTCTATAGACGTTTGATGGGGCATAGTTACAATGACTCCAAAAGGAATCCAATGAAATTTCAAGGACAGGATTGCAAATTTTTATAATGAAAATCAAGAATGTATTCTTTTTGAATATAAGCCATTAGAAAAAAAGAGGAATTAGATGGTTATAAACCATCTTTTAGTTACTATTCGTTGTACTCACGAACTGTTAAGAGCGCTAGGGCAAGCATAGTAATACAAAACGCAAATATTACCCCAAATTCAAACCATAATTCCCCTAGACCGTGATTCTTAAGCATAATTCCTTTTAATACTCTGATTCCATAAGTCAAAGGAACTATATTTGAAAACGGCTCTAACCAATCGGGTAATGTTTCAATTGGAACTAAAAACCCACTTAATGCCATAGATGGAAACGCAACCAAGGGCCCCATCTGAACAGCTTGAAGTTCGTTCCGAGCAAAATTTGACAAAAAAGCTCCTAAACAAACAAATGTGGTTCCATAAAGTAAAATACCTATAAAAAGGAGCAAAATATTACCCCGGATTTGAACTCCGAAAAAACCAATTGATATCGTAAGAATCACTGCTGCTTCTATTAATGCCAAAACGATCCCAGTAATGATATACCCCGCTACATGTTCTTGAGGTCGGAGAGGTGTGATCATTAACCGTTCTCGAGTACCATATGATCGTTCTCTTACAAAGAGAAGAGCAGTTAAAAGCAGAATTAGAAAATTAATGACAAAAGCTATAATGGCAGGTACTGCAACATCAAGTCCACTAAAGTCTTTTCCATTGTTTGCATAGACTAAATCAAGTTGTAGCTTGTCCACATCAAAAGGTAATTGTCCTGGAGCTTGACTTGATACTGCTTCAAGAGCCTGTAATTGAGCATCTTTGAGAGCACTAAGGATCGCAGCTTGAGTTTGTGGGATGGTTGAATCCACATATAATTCGATATTACCATTCAATATGGTGACATTGGACATCATAGCTGTCGTAAAATTAGCTGGAAAGTATAAAGCGCCATTTAATTTTCCCTCATCTACACCATCTTTTGCGTGAGAAAAATCAGTTTTTCTTGAAATATCAAGCCGTGAATCATCTTCTAGTATTTCTATGAAGTACATTGCCAATGAAACATTCATCGGACCTCCTGGAGTAGTAATTTCAACTGGTTGGTCGTCATTGATAACTGCGAGTGGTGCATCTTCCACTTCACCCCCTATAGCAAATCCAAAAATTAGCATCACTACAATTGGGACAACTAATATCATTATAAATGTTCGACGATCACGAATGACTTGTTTTAAAGCTCGTTGAGCAACCACAAACAATCTAGGAGTTATCATGACAATCACCTCGCTTGAAAATTAATTTCCTCCGGTTCAAGACCAGCAAGCTTGAGGAAGACATCCTCAAGTGAGGAAACTTGATATTGATCAACAACTTCACTTGGAGAACCTACTGCCACCATTTGACCTTCCCGTATAAGGCCAACACGATCCATTTTTTCTGCTTCATCAAAAACGTGTGTGGTAACTAAAAAAGTAGTTCCTAGTTCTTTCTTAAGCTTCTGAAAATATGACCAAAAATTAGCTCTTAAAACAGGATCTACACCAACAGTTGGTTCGTCAGCTACTATCAATTCAGGTTTATGAACCAAAGCAAGTAGTAAAGATAAGCGACGCTTCATTCCACCTGATAAATTTTCACCAATTGTATTTCGTTTTTCTTCTAAACCAAAAATTCCGAGAAGCTCTGCAGCATTAATCAGTATTTCATCTTTAGATAAACCATAAAGGCGTCCCCAATGGAGTATATGTTCGATTACTGTTAAATCAGGGTATATTGCCAGTTCCTGAGGCATATAACCAATTTTAGGTCGAAGAGAATGTTTTTCTTTTGGTAGATCAAGACCCAAAACTCTAACACGTCCTGATGTTGGTTTCAACAACCCTACTAACAACAAAATTGCGGTTGTTTTTCCAGAACCATTTGGTCCAAGAAAACCAAATACTTCCCCTTTCCGTACCTCTAATTCGAGGTTATTTACGGCTCTTAGAGTGCCTTTACGACCAATTTTGTAATCTTTGATTAAATCATACGTCTGGATTGCCAGATCAGTAGCCAATTCTCACCACAACCATAAAAAAAAAATTCACTACCCTTGAGGGGATAAAGTTTTTAAACTTTTTCACTACCCTTAGTAGTAGTAAAAGGATATGTGAGATTATGGATGATGAAACGGAACAACTCTCTAAAGATCTGCAAACACTAGGATTAAGCAAGAATGAGAGTCAGGTGTTAATTGCACTTACCAAATTAGGGAATGCAGAAGCATCAAGGATTGCAGAGGCTTCTAGAGTCCCACAAAACAAAATTTACCAAATTATGCGTCAATTAGAGGAGAAAAATATTATTTTAACAGAACCTGTCAAAGGAGGAGCAAATTACTATACTCTTCTTCACACACCAGTTCAAGCAATTGATCATCTTCAAGAAGGTGTATTAAGTCCTGTTGAAGAAGCTTCTAAAAGAGCTCAGCATGAACTCACAGAAATTCTCAATATCCTAAGTGATGAAGAACCAATTCAACAAGAAATGTGGACAGTACGGGGAAACCATCAAATAATTCAAACAGTTGAAGATATGATTAAAAATGCTCAGAAATTTATTATCACAAATTTTCGACCGGAGTATCTCCTTCAAATCACTTCTGCTCTTGAAAAAGCAAAGCAACGAGGATTAGCTATACACCTTCTTATGAGACGCGATGAACTTGAGACTATTAAAAATAAAGAGAAAGTGGATATAGATTTAATTGCAAATGAGGTATTGGCAGGAGATTTTAATATGTTAAAGGATGATGTGTCGAAATTTAGTCCTTTTATTGAAGGAGGATCAATATTTCCACAAATGATGGAAAATTTTAATTCAATCATCTTAAATCGTCCAAATATGATTGTAGTGGATCCTAATTTAGATACTCGTGGTTCTTTGATAGCTGTACGATCTAAAGACAATTCTTTAGGAGGAGTTGGTATCGTGTTTATTAATGAAGATTTAATTAACTTCCAAATGACTATTCTTGGAATTGTTCGGGATCTAGTGTCTCATTTTGCGACAAAATAAATCCAAAATTTAGAATTTAATGGAAAATAAAAAGGGGGAATGGGAATTGTTCTATTCCCTTATTCTGAAACCCCAAGCCCTGGAATTCGCGATTTTTCTTCGACTCGTCTGAAAATTCTCGAAAGCGTAAAAGTCATGACGAAATAACAGATCATCAACCATCCAAAAATTTCGAAACTTCTGAACAGCGAATTATTCATGTTTCTAGCCTCACGAGTCATTTCAAAAACAGATATTACTGATAGAAGGCTAGAATTCAAGATTAAATTAATAAATTCGTTAGTCAGAGGTGGAATTATCAAACGAAATGCTTGTGGCAAAACAACATGTTGCATTCCTTGTGAGTATGGCATTCCTAACGATCTTGCAGCTTCCAACTGCCCAGATGGAATTGCTTGAATTCCAGACCGAATTATTTCAGATTGATAAGCAGCAGTATTTAGCGTTAGTGCTAAAATTCCTGCTCCAATAAAATCAAATCGAAAATCACTTATTTGAAATGTCCCGATTATACTGTTGCTCTTTAAGAATGATATTTCTCCATCAATATAACTAATTAATGGGAGTGGGATCCCAGATTGTACCAATGCGGGAACACCAAACATCATAAAGAAAATTTGAGCCATTAACGGGGTTGATCGAAAGAATTCGACATAAGCTGTAACGATATCTCTTAAAAAATTAGTAAAGTAAGTGGAAATTCTCCTACCAACAAAAGGAATTGGGATATAGGAAGTCACTCTAATAGTACCACAAAAAGTTGCAAGGATTAAACCCAAAAATAGAGCAGCAAGCGAAGTTAGTAAGGTCATTATCGCCCCCTCTCCCAAATTTCTCAAAATCACCCTATTAAGTGCTGCAGGACTTGATCTCCAATTTCCTTCTTTAAATAATGGTTTTAACTCAAAATCAATGCCAATTAAAGAAAATATAGGCTCAATTAAGGCATTAGTAGTTTCAAATAAGTAATCAAGGAAGTTCAATAAAGGATCAATTGTCCAATCGATTTCTTCTACATGAAAAGGTAAACCTAGTTTTTCAAATATTGGGTTTAGAACCTTCCCAATCTGATCTCCGAATCTTTGTAATATTATCCCTTGCTCTATAAATATAAGAATGATAGATATTAAAATTATTCCAACTAGTGTTTTTTTGCTCATTGTTTGTATTTTTAAAAATATTAATTTCGTAGATGATTTTAAATCACAATGTTCTCGTTGCACACGTTTTAGAATACTAATTTCACAAAGAATAGAGAATATCAAAAAGAAAATGCCAACCAACATTATCTCTATAGTAATTAGTAATAATTCTATAAGAACTGAATATTTTGAAATAAAAGGTAATTCTTGACCTTTACGTGTTCTTCCTAACACTAAAAAAACGTTAAATAGAAATATCCCTAAAGAAATTATGATAATTCCTGTTTTGAATATTCCCGTTGTAGTTATATCTGTAGGAAACCATTTTTTAATATTTTTCTCAATATGAATGATTTCTGTATCCAGAAAAGCAGTTCCAATGAAGATCATTGCTACGATGAAAGATGGAATATAAAGAATAAGAACAGAGACGATATATTTTCCCCATAATTCAGGTTTAGATGAAAAATCACTCAATAATGAAATTTCAACTAAATTTACTACTAAAAAAAAGGAAAACCCTGAAATAAATAAAAAAAGGCGATTTGCTTTTGATAAATCAGTTTTAGTTGATATTTCTACAAAAATAGGACTAATAATAAGTAGAAGAGAAGAAAGGAACATTAAAAGGTAATATTGTCCAACTGCATCAATAAAATTTTCATTAAATCCTTTTGAATTAGATATAGGATTATAAAGAAGATCAAAAAGGGGGATAACGGTAAATGAGATTACGTGATATAACTGAAATATTATGGATGTAAATAATCCAATTATCAATAATTTTTTTGTTGAAATTTGACCTGAATTCATTTTTAATTACGCCTCAACTCAAAAATTTTTTTTCGTTTTTTATATTTAGAAATTTACAATTCAAAACTGCTAGTTTATTATTTTAAGAAAAAAAAAGATGAAAATCCAGTAAAAAACCGGATTTTTCCTTTTTATCAGTTGTTTTTTCGACGATGTTGTAGAACGATGACACTGCTTAAGAGTACCATTAGAGTGATAAAGATTCCAAAACCAGGACCGTCTTCATCCTCTTTTACCCACCAATTATAGGGGATTTCAGTGTCAGTTACAGTTCCAGTGTATCCAAAAACAGAGACACTATGCCATTTGTAATAAATTGCATTATACAAATCACTTATTACAGGATCACTCTCATTAGAACCTAGAAGTTCAATCAATCCAGCATTTAGAACGGCTCTTAAATCATTGTCCCCGTTCCTACATGCAATTCCAAAGTTTTCAGGACTAAAGGAATGGACAACTTCAGTTTCACCACTTGTAGCAGCATCTAAATTTAATACAGCAATATCACCAAGAACTGCATCGACAGTTCCTATTTTTAAAGCTGCTATTGCAGTGGGAAAGTCGTCATAAGTCATCACTGTAGCAGTAATATTACCGATTTCTGTTGCCCAGATGTAAGAAGTTGTTCCTGTTTGGACACCAACGTTAAGATTCGTATCATTGAGATCTGCTGTTGTGAGTATTCCTTTAGGATTTTCATCTTGAACTAAGATTCCCTGAGAAGATTGATAATACCAACGAGTAAAATCAACTTCAAGTTCACGAGCGGCAGTGATCGTCATTGCTGAGCATATAACATCAAATTGTTTTTGTTGCAAGTTTGGAATAATTGGATCCCAAGCAGAATTTATGAATCTTACAGCAATGGACGTATTGTATGTCTCATTAATGTATTTTGCTAAAACGTGCATGATGTCAATGTCAAATCCTTCCGGAATGCCAGTGGTTGCATTATATTCCTCAAACGGAGGATAGGATATATCAGATCCAACTTTAATATAACCACGGTTTATTATGTCGGCTAATGTTCCAGTTGGTTCAGCTGCAGTAGCATTTTTTGTTACAAAGGAAACATTCGGAAAAAACACAAATGATAGAAGCAAAATAACTCCTATTGCGGTCCATCTTTGTCGCATGATTATCTACACCTTCCTTAAAACTCCAAAGCATCCCTAAACAGTATTACATCATTTTTTTAATGTAATCTTTGAGGATATTAAAGGAATTTTATTCTTATCCACTTTATAGAAGATAAGCTTTGTAGTGCTCAACAAGTGTAAATAAAACTCTTTTGGCAAAGCTGAAAATATCCTTAAGAAAATTTTAACTGAAAAATCAAAAAAATGATTTCTTAAACAGCTCAGAAGAAGTCTTTTGCTTTAAATACTAATTTTACTTTGAATTTTAAGAATTAGTTTTGATTCTAACGTCGAACTCTTGCACCACAGTTAGAACAAAATAGATCTGTAGTACGAATGTCCTTATCACAAACAGCACATTGATCCCCAAAAGAATGGTCTAATATCTTTGATAAGAATTTTTTTGTCCTTTCTTTTTTTGGATTTGTAAACAGTTGATCAGGGACACCTTCTTCAATTATTAGACCCTCATCCATGAATATTATATGATCCCCAACTTCTCTAGCAAAACCAATCTCGTGAGTTACAATGATCATTGTCATACCTTCAGCAGCAAGTGTTTTCATTACTTCAAGAACTTCACCGATTAATTCTGGATCCAAAGCAGAAGTAGGTTCGTCAAACATAATACATTTTGGGTTCATACCTAAAGCCCGGGCAATTGCGATTCGTTGTTGCTGGCCTCCACTGAGTTCGCCAGGAAACGAGTCTATTTTATCGGTCATATTGACTTTTCCAAAAACTTCCATCGCTTTCTCTGTTGCTTGTCCTCTTGTCATTCCTCGAACTTTCATTAGAGGTAAGATCACATTTTGAAAAGCTGTTAAGTGCATAAAAAGATTGAAATGTTGAAAAACCATACCAATTTCTGAACGAACTATGTTTATATCAGTATCATGTGAAATCAGTTTTCCTTCGAAATATAACTCTCCACTGGTAGGTGGAATAAGCCGATTAATACAACGAAGAAATGTACTCTTTCCACTTCCAGAAGAACCAATAATTACAAGTTTTTCACCTTCATGAACACAAAGTGACACGCCACGTAGTGCTTCAACACCAGTGTCAAATTTTTTGTGGACATTGACAGCTTTAATCATTTCTTTTGACATTAAATACCCTCTATAGGCAAATTCCATTTGCTGCAGAAAATCCCATTAGAATTTCTCATACCAATAAAGACACACTTCTTTTGTCTTACATTTCCTTTCCAGTTCGCACCATCCAAAACTTCTATAAAAATGTCTTTTGCATTTCGATTTAAGAATTGAATAAAAATAAGAAAGTGGATTTAATTGGTGAAATCTTCTTGATGAACTCAGAGGACGTTTCTTGGGATTTAAATGTAATATATGAAGGTGCAAGTGACCCTCGAATAGCAAAGATTTTGAAAAAATGCACGGAAGAAGCAAAAGAAGTTAATGAACAATATCGAGGAAAAATAGCCCAAATAACAACACCTAAAGAAATTCTAGACTTATTTTCCACCGTAGAGAGAATTAGTGAACAGATAGCTGATGTCTTTGCATATGCTGTGTTACGGTTATCTGTCGATAACAACGATAAAGTTGCCTTAGAACTACGAAACAAAATAGAAAATCAACGGTTAACGATCAGAAAATATTTAGAATTTCTAGATATTGAAGTAGCCGATTTTTTTCTCACCAAAAAAGAATTCTTACATGCTACAGAGCTTAGTTCCATTAAACATTATATCGAAAAAATTGTAGAAAAAAGACCCTTTAAACTATCTGAGGAAGAAGAAAAGCTGATCCTTGAAAAAGATAGATTTGGCAGTCAGGAATGGTCCAAACTTCAGATGCGATGGCTAGCTACAAGGACTTTTAAACTAAAAATTGACGATAAGGAACAAGAATCCTCTTGGAGCTCAGGTCACAAATATTTTTATGATCCAAGACGTGAGGTTCGTCAAGAAGCAATAAAAGAAATATTAGGAGATCTAGGTACTGATAAGGATCTTTTTGCTACATGTCTTAGGTCTATCTGTGGAAATCATGTAACTCAATGTACGCAACGGGGATATTCTAACCCACGGGATCCAACATTGCATATTAATGATATTTCTAACGAAATGCTTGAAAATATGCTTAATGTAGTCGAAACAAATGTTGATCTATTCCAAGAATTTTTACTCTTGAAAGCAAAATTATTAGGAACAGAAAAACTCAAAGGCGAGGATTATCTAGCACCGCTTCCTGAAATGGGTGAATTATCAAAATTTTCGTGGATTCAAGCCAAAGAAATGATTCTAGAAAGTTACAGCAGCTTTAATTCTCAATTTGCACAAATCGCTTCGAATATGTTTGATAATAACCGGATTGATGCTAGCTCGAAACCAACCAAAGATGCAGGAGCTTTTTGTTATTTATGGTATAGAGGACAATCAGCTTTCATTTTGATGTCCTTTGGAGGTATACTGGAAAGTCTCCAGTCTCTCGCTCATGAGTTAGGCCATGGAATTCATGCTTATTTACTTGCGGAACATCAGCGGTACCTTAATACTCGTGTACCTATGGTACTTGCTGAAACCGCATCTGAATTTGGTGGGATGTTATTTACTGATTATTTTTTAACAAAGGTTTCAGATCCTCAATCCAAAAAGAATTTTCTCGCTAAGACACTTGAACACTTATTTAACGTTATTTTTGAAGTTTCTTCAAGAATTCGGTTCGAACAAAGTCTTTATGAAGCTATTGAAGCCAATGAGTTTCTTGAAGCAGACAAAATCACCGAACTCTTTTGGAAAGCTAGAAAAATCTATTTTGGTGATGCTGTGGAATGGCTACCTGAGCAAGGGAATGGTTGGTGTTGGAAACTTCATTACTATGATGTTCAAAGACGCTATTACAACTATCCTTATGTTTTTGGAGAACTTCTTGTTTTAGTTATTTATAACATCTATAGAACGCAAGGAAAAGAAATCGTTCCTAAGATTAAAGAATTTTTAAAAGCAGGATCATCGAAATCACCTGCAGAATTAGTCAAGGAATTTGGTTTGGATCTGAATGATCCTGAATTCTGGAAAGGTGGGATGAATGAAGTTCAAAGATTATTTAATGAGTTCAAAGAATTAGTTAACTAGATTAACCAATATTTAAGCAGTTGTACTTCAATATAACCCGTTATTCGGCTTTTAATCAGAAGTTTATTGTTGAATAATTATTAAACCCAAAAGTTTATTGTTGAAAATCTCCATTTTATCCTTTTCTCCCTTCAATTAACAGGTTTTACTTGTAATTTTAGCGAAAACTAATAAATTTCGGCATTAGAATCTTTTATAGCCCTTTTTTATTGGTATAAGACATGCATCAATAGAAAAAGATAATTGTAGTTCTGAAGTACAAAAGTTAGTGATTGAAAAGGACACGATAATAATGGAGCTTCGTTGGAAACAGATACTTGCGTATTTTATTGCCCAAATTGCGCTTTTATTCTTCACTTTGTGGGTAGCTTACAATAATTTGGACCAGTTTACGATTGGAGTAGCGCTCGCAATTCCATTATTCAGTTGTATGGGTTTTCTCTTCTGTATAGGTTTCTTTACAGACATAAGAATGAAAGAATCTCCTTTACTTGTTTTTGTTGGACCAATAGTCTCAATAATGTTATTTGTATTTTCAACACATTTTCTAATGGGTGTACAAACTTTTTTTGATACTGTATTGACAGCGATCCTCGGAGCAATGTTGTTTTTTGCTTCTGCCCTTCCAATTCTATTATTATTTTCCGTAGTTTTTGGTATTAACATGAGAGAGAAAATGAAAACAAATCCACAATTTATTAGATTTTTAACAAGATTAAAGACATTAACTTTGATTGGAGTCAGTGGATTCATAATAACAGGAGTATATCAAGCTAATAATATCCTTTTTTTGCATAAAGATCCTATTTATACGTTAATTGAAAGTGTTCTCATTGTTTCTACCTTTCTCGCCCTAATTAACATTTCTATTGACGAAAAACTCGTTATTAGCTGTGGAGCAGCATTTGTTAGTATAATTATTCAAGTACTTTTAGGATTTCAACTACTTTTTCTAGTGCTATTGATTGTCGCTACCCCATTATCTGTCTACTTAATGGACAATTTACAGTTGAGTGTGTCGAAAATTAAGTTACAAAACTTATCAATCCTTCTAGCGATCCTGATTCCTTCATTAATACTAGCATATCTTATTCCCTATTTCTTAATTTCAGATAGTTCAATTTTTTTCGTCCTTATAGCGATAGCCAGCATATTGGTTCTTATCACCACCAAATTACATCCAGGAGTTGAAGAAAGTATTATAATAGGAGCTTTGACAACACTTGGATGGATTGGATTACTTTTGCTTGATAATTTCCTTCCCCGTTATGAGCAAGTCACTGATACGAAAATTGGAAACCTAGTTCTTCCATTTTTCGGATTAATTATTGGATCAATTATCTTGGGGCAAATGCTCCGTCAAAATATACTTTATATCTCTAGAGATGGTCATCGACTTGCTAATAAGGGAGAACGGATTTTAGATGATTGGTTATCGAAACATTGTCTTTATCACGAAGTTCATCCATTGATTGATGGACCAGTTTGTCTGTCTTTCTTAGTGAAAAGCAAGAGTAAAGAGCATTACATTCATTATTCCCCAGAACTCAAAGGGCCAATAGAAATAGCTCAACAACAAGAGCTAGAGAAGCAAGTAATAGAAAAAAATCTTCCCATCGATTTTGTATATGGTGGACTTGAGTCGTTAGATAAACGTTTAGCCCACCTACTAAAAGAAGGGAAAGCTGATGTTTTCACACCTACACATATCCTGAAAAAAGAAAAACAAAACTCAAACAAACAAGAATTAGAGAAAAAAGAACTGATCACATCATTTGAAAGTTTTTGGACTCGTAAGAGCCCTAAATCAGACTCTCGTCATTAAAAAGGGAATAATTTGAAGTAATAATGGATTCTTTCTTAATTTATGAATAGATCAAGGAAATATTAAATTAAAACTTTAGTAAATTGAATTAAATCTCGATAATCATTGTTGACTAATTTAACCCCTTGTTCTAATCTTCCCATTTCTTTAAATTGGAACTTTTTTAATAATAGAATGCTAGGCTTATTGTCTGCAATAACTTCCGCAGTTAGGACTTCCAAAGTTGTTGTTTCAAGTATAGTTTGGATTAAATGTTCAATTAAAGAAGAACCTATCCCTTTTCGTCTATCTTTTGGGTGAACTACAAAACCAATAGAGGCTACATGGGATAATAATTGCTCCGACCGAGGTAAGGCAAGGATATGTCCGATAACTTCCTGTTTAAATTGTTTATTTTCAGCTATGAGATAGATTGTATTCTTATTGGGAAGAATATCCTTTAGAAACGCATCACTTTCTTCCTTGGATATTTCACTTTTTCTTGCTAAGAAATAGGACTCCTTGATTATTAGATTAATTAAGTGACGATTTTTCTCATAAAAAGGCGGAGTTAATTGTTTAATTCTAGTTTCCGACAAATTAATCGCTCCCAAAAATGTTCTCAGGAAAGTTGATAAGTTTTCTCAATCTCTCCTGAAGATTAGGATATCTCTAGTCAAAAGGAACATTATTTATAAGTCGGCTATAATCTTATAGAAGTAATTGATATTGGACTCCTCGCTCAGAAATAGGATTCCTTATACTTCTAATCTATTTCCTTAGGACAAGAAATAGGATGAGCCCAACAGGAAAAGCAAATGAAACAACAAAGCTTAGTCCTAAATCCTTTGGAGCATCACACCCAACTCAAAATAAAATCATTGAACTTCTTCATGATAGAGAATTGGATATCCTTCAAATTGTTAATAAGTTGAGACTTTCACGAGAAGAGATAGAAGGACACCTTGCTACTTTACAAAGGCAACACAGAATTCATACTCGTCAGGATAAAGTTCATAATACTTCTGAACATCGAAAGCTTTACAGAACCACAGCAGTAGGAGTTATTAGAGGTAAATCAGCAACTGAACGACTTTTGCATCCTGTTGCATCACAAATTTTGAATCTTCTTACACATAAAGAAATGTCACTCTCCTGGATTGCAAAAGAACTAGACATTCCCAAATCCAAGGTCAATTATCATATAGTCAAACTACTGGAAGAAGAACTTATCATAAAAACACGTACAGAGCAGTATCCAACGGGTTTAATTAAACCTTTCTACAGAGCGAAATGGAAAGTCAACCTACCACGATTAGAGGATTTAAAACAAGAGGGTCGTCGGAATAAAACAGTTATTTCAGTTCCAGGTATTTCTTATCTCGAATCCTTAAAATCCTTTGTCTGGGGATGGATGTTAGGTAATGGGTATTCTTCTGAGGACATCCTCAAAATACTAGGGCTTCCAGAAGACGAAGAAAAGTCTTGGTCGTTAGAAGCTGAGTCTAAATTCCTTATGAAGATCGCAAGTGTCCTTGAGACAATAGCCAGTGAAGAACCAGTATTTTTATTTAATGGCTTACCTATTGCTAGTGAGCTTAAATTTCGCCTTTTGGATAAAGCTATACGTCAAATCATCGACACAAAAGATGTAAAAAAGGATCCATAGTTAAAAATAATACAGATTTGTGCCTAAAAAATCAGAATACCTTTTTTTCTAAATTTTGTTAATTTAAAAACTCTCTCTACTAATACAGAGTTAAAATGGTAATATCTCCTTGTTAAATCTAATATTTTTATCTGAGAAATGAAATTAATCGAGGAAATTCGAGCGGTCCTTACAAAACTGCGGCCCTTGGACTTGGGTTGGGCATGATTTTTATCAATTCCTTGTTTTTTTTAACCATTTGTATTTTTTCACTAGCTATGTTCTAAAATTTAAGGAAGGAGAAAATTAAGATCTAAATTTGAGTTTGAAAGATCAATTAGAGGATGAAACCGTAGACCTAGTCTATCACTCCTAGTATAAACCTTTTAGGATACTCTATTCCTTTTTCACTGTCAATGGAGAAGGATTTTATTTTATCAAAGGAAATTCGAAATGAAAATAAATCTACTAAATTGATAAAGAAATTCAGACAGGAAATCTTTGTGGGATTAATAATGACTTCTGATTCCTTCTTTTTAGGGAAAACTCCTGAGGGTGATTTCCATTTTGAAACAAATATGTTAGTGACTCACGCGCTTGTGTTAGGTGCATCTGGTTCAGGAAAAACAGTTATGTGCAAGGCAATTGTTGAAGAAGCGCTTCAACATAAGGTTCCAATCCTTGCAATTGATCCGAAAGGGGATATTGCAGGATTAGGGATGGCCTTACAAACCTACGATCCAGAGAATGTCA
>JAEOTI010000466.1 GCA_016839955.1 Candidatus Hodarchaeota archaeon
TAATATATTCAAATCAGACTTTCTATAAACTAATAAGACTCCAATAAGAAGTAACACTAAAGCAAGTATACCTGCTGCCAACGTAGGGATCAAAGTCAAACTTATGACGCGATAAATTGTTAAAACAATTATGAGATAATAATAGATAACAAATACAAGAACATCTCCACCGCCAAATGAAAAAGCAGCAAGGAAAAGGATAAGACTACCGAAGAGACCTATTTCTTTGGAATGAATCGTTATTCCAGAGCCAATTTTAATCTGCCAATCTTTCATTCTTGCAATTAACAAGATAATAACTGCAATAGCAACTAGTGAGATAAGCATAAGGGAAGAAGAAAGTCGAACACCAAATACCACGGAATCCTTAATTTCCGCTATACGACCTGGGAATAAATATCCCCATATTCCTGCACCAATACTTATAAGTATCATCAATCCGAAATTCATTAAATTATTTCTTTTGATTAGAGTTTCCTGAGTCAAAAATTACACCTGTCTTGATCCGATTTGTCTCTCCTGACACAAATTAACGAAGAAGCCTTGATCTAATTCTCTATTTAAAATATTTTGTTGTATGCAACTTCCATGATGTGTTGACGGTGTGTTGATGGTTATTGTGAAATCTATGAAATATGTTGACGGTGTGTTGATGATAGAATTAATCCTCTTGCTCCGCAAACCATACTATTACTTCTAACATAAGAAATGTTTTTAAAAAACTTCAAGGTGGGTCACCTGTTCAAGGCTACGGTCTTGAAACACAAAAGAAACAACGAGATATTTAAAATGAATAGAAAACTAAAATTGTCAATAATTCTTGGCACTTTTCTCGTGGGCATATTCGCTTTAGGAATGGCTCAACCAGTTAGCGCTGCTAGAGAAGATGCTGCTTGGTATTATGACAACTTTACACCCGAGCAACGATTGCACGTAAGGAAAGCAATTGACTATGCTATTCCCCGAGACCAAATCATAGAGAGTGTCTTGCAAGGATTAGGATATAAAATTGCTAGCCCCGTAGAAGCAAACGATGGTGCTTATGATCCAAGCATCCAAGCTCGTGAATTTAATCTTACCAAAGCACTAGACCACATGGAATTAGCCTTTGGTTATAGGTACAATGACTCTGCTGATAATGATGAAGATCGATTAGGATACTTCAGCATGGTTATCATGGCACCAACTTCCCGAGATGATCGGATGGAATGGGCAGCTTTAACCACAAAAACCTTACAAGAAATTGGTATTGATGTTACACTCAAATACGCAAACTGGAACATCGCAGTTCCACGTGTATTCGACAGACCAACAGAAGGTACCCAAGGTTTCGATTATGCACACGGCGGTTATGATGGATTCTTCATTGGCTGGACTGGTGCACCTGAATCTGATGTCAGTCAATGGTTCTATGAGGAAAACTTTATTCCTTACGGTACAAACCTAGGATACATTGTTGACGCAGAAGTTGAAGCAATTCTTGACACAGCAGTACAAGATTTAGACAAACAGAATCGATTAGATGCTTTCAAAGAATTCCAACAATGGTTCAAAGATAACCTACCCTACTACATTGTACTCCAACTTGCCGATCTATGGGCAAAAGATCCAGACTTAGAAGGTGTTTCATATAGCTTTGATTACCCCAACTACCAAAACTGGACTCACCCAGATGATTTGGTTACAGTTATGACTCCTGGAGACTTCATTGACATGAATCCTCTACAAGCAGGTTCTTATTACGACAACCTAGCAGTAGGAGACGTCTACGAATCACTCATTAGCCGAACTTCCAAAGATGCAAACACGTACAAAGGTATGCTAGCAGAAAAATGGACCATGAGCGCTGATCAGCTTACCTGGGAATTCACACTCAGAGATGGCCTTAAGTGGAGCGACAATACAGACGTAACAGTCGATGACGTTGTCTTTACCTTCCAAAGCTATCTAGATCCAGCGACAAACTGTTACGGAGCTACAAGCCTAGCAACCTACTTGAACGCATCAAGTGTAACTGAAGTCAATGATACCACTGTCCAATTTGTTATGAACAAATTCTACTCATATCAAGAAGGTAACTTCAATATAGCTATTCTACAAAAAGCTCAGATGGAACCCTTAACTGGTCCTCAATGGAAGACTGATGCAGCCACCAACACAGAATACGCACCAATTGGTTCAGGTCCTTATATGATGGACGAAGCTAACACCGACATTTCCGTAGGTGAAGTTACACTGATTGCCAACCCAGAATACACAAATACTCGTGGTGATTCTGATTGGAACAATCCAGACAGAATTGAGACAATTAAAGTCAAATTAGTCACATCAGCCGCAACAGCAGTTGCAGAACTTAAAGCTGGTGCACTAAACATCATTGACTCTAACGTAGCACTCCAACCCTACATAAACGAAATCAACACCACAGGTGTAGCAGATGGCTGGGGTATGATCACCCAAGTTCTTGGCTGGGGTCATCAAGGATTCTATGTCAATCAGTTCAATCCAATCTGGGGTTCAAATCCAGGCGATCCTCGTGAAATGTATCCTGAGGATTACGCAAGTGGAGCTCCATTTGATCTAGTAGGTGTATTCTTCGGATTACTCATGCTAGCAAGCATTCAAATGATAAGGAAAAGAAAGTAAACTTTCCTTCCCCTCTTTTTTTTTTCTATCTCTTTTCAGAATTAAATCCTATTTTTGTTATTTTCAATTCTAACCTTTGAGACCTCTGGTAATCATTTACAGAGAAATAACAACATTATATTTTTAAAAATATCCTATTCTCCCGTCATTTGGATTGAATAAGAATATTTAGTGAACTTATCATGTCTTTCACACTTCCTTGGCGAAATGTAACTCGCCACAAATTTCGGACTTATCTAATAATCGCAGCGATCACTATCTCTGTTGGACTTGAAACAGGAATTGTTATTACTATAGATTCACTATATGAAGATTTCATTGATCGTCATCGAGGAGAGAATTTTACTGATATCACAGTTCATCCCAAAACATTATCGACGAGTAATGAATTGAAGAGTTTATCTGAAGTATTAGGATCTATTGAAGGTATAGAAAAAGTCAGTCCTGTTGCCACGTTTACTGTTTTGAAAAACTCTTCAAACTTGGAACGTATCTCTACCAATATTATCCTCTTTGGAATGAAACCTGATTTACATCCTGATTTCTCACGTTTGAAGTTGACATCTGGAAATCGAGAAATAAACTCTGGTGAGGTATTGATTTCCGATACAATTGCTGACGAACTGAATATTGAGGATGGTGATGA
>JAEOTI010000027.1 GCA_016839955.1 Candidatus Hodarchaeota archaeon
CTTCTTCACTTGCGACATAAGCTAACATTACTTTTGCTAGGCAATCTCCAACGGCATAAATCCCTTCAACTGAGGTTTCCATATTTTCATTAACTACTATACCACGATCAACCTCAATGTCGACATTTTCTATGCCCAAATTTTGAATAACAGGTTTCCTACCTACAGCAGCGAGAACCATTTCAGTTTCAATTTGGATAGATTCGCCATCTGATTTAATTATCGTAGATATTTTCTGTCCATTAGGTCCATCTTCAATTTTAGTTAAGCGAGCAGATGTGTAAATTTCCATTTTATCGTGTTTTAAGACCTTATGAAGAGTGGTAGCAATTTCCTCATCCTCTAAAGGTAAAATATGATCTAATAATTCTACAACAATTACTTTCGCTTCAAAATTTCTGTAAATACAACCAAATTCAAGACCAATTGGACCTGCACCGATAATTAAGATGCTTTTTGGTATTTTACTTAATTTAATCGCATCATTACTTGTTATGACATTCTTACCAGCTAAACCCGGAATTGGTATCAAAAGAGGTTCTGAACCAGTAGCAATAATAATTTTTTTTGCTTTCAATTCCATCTGTTTTTTCAATGCATCAGAATAAACAACTCGTACAGTATCAGATTGTAATATCTCCCCTCTTCCCTCGTACCAATCGATTTCGTTCTTATCAAAGAGAACTTTCACTCCACGTCGTAATCGTTTAATGGTATCATCTTTAAATTTATTTACTCTATCTAAATCAAAACTAACATTTTCTACATTAATACCATATCTGTTAAAGGATTTTTTGGCTTCTTTATATTTCATTGAAGCTTCAATCAAAGCTTTTGTTGGAATGCATCCCCAATTTAAACACGTTCCTCCAAGTTCCCCTGGATATTCAATACAAGCTACACGTGCTCCTAGTTGAGCGGCTTTAATAGCTGCAACATATCCTCCTGGACCCCCACCAATCACAATAACATCATATTCTTGAGCTTGGCTCATTTGAAGTGCTCCTTATTTCATTCTTGAGTTTGTAAGGATATCTATGTTCTCTCTATAAGAATAAAACTCAATATTCTATTGAATTTTCTAACTTCCCAAGAATTTCAACCAATTTTTCATGTGGATTAGATCCTTTAAAAAAACACTGAGCTTGTTTGTGACTTCCTCCGCCTTTACATCCCGTTCTTTCACAAAATTCTTTCATAAGATGCTGTGCGGAATACTTAGTTTTTTTTGAATTAGAAAAAATGAAAAAAATATGTCCGTCAATAAGAACAGAGACCACATAGTCTTCTAAGGGCCTACCTAACTCTCGAAGAGCGGTCTTTCTATCACAGAATGGAAGATTCATCTGCTTATGAATAATTTCTCCGATTTGAGTCCCTTCTTCTTTTTCTACAGCTGAGATGTAGACTTTAATGGCTTCATTTCTTTGATTTTGAAGTTTCTCTAGATTAAGGAGAGAATTCTGGATCTTTTCAGAGACTTCCTTTGGTTTAACATTTAAAGAGGTTGCAGATGTAAGGAGAGAAATGTTTGCTAGAGCTAAATCTTCCAACGCTTGTTGACCAACAACATAAGAAAAATTCGATATCTTCCGTTCAATAAGGTGAATTGGCCCAATCTCTATTGAATTTCTAACGTGAGTTCCCCCACACGCCATTTTATCATGCCCTACCACCTCAACTACACGAATTTGTTCTTCAGGAGGAATCTTTTGTTTTCGCAGGGATTTAACTATTTTTTTGGCGTCAGAAGACGATAATATAATTGATTCAACAAAGTTAGAAGAAGTACAAAATTCATTGGTAACTATTAATGACTGAATTAAATCTTGATTTGAAATTTTATCTTCAAGAAAAATTTTAACGCTCTCTAAACCTATGGTAGCTTGTCGTGTATGGATTCCAGTAATATTAAGGATCGCAGCAGAAAATACATGTTGGGAGGTATGGGATTTCATCAGTTGGTAACGACGATCCCAATCTAAGAATCCCTCTACTTCTTGTTCTATTTTGAAATGTGAAATGTTGTCTATACCAACTTGATGCCAAATTAGATTATTTTCGTCTTTTTTTAAATTCACAACTGGGATTTCATAATTTAGGATTTTAATGTAACCAGTATCAAAAGATTGTCCCCCACTTTCAGGATAAAAAACTGTCTGATCTAATGCAATAGCACCAGCCTGTAACGCCACTACTTTAGCAGAAAACTGAGTTTTATAGGGATTTCTCCAATAAAGACGAGTTGTGGAAGGCATTTGATCTCAATTATAATCAGATTTGAAAGCCTTAATGGAGTTTTACAATTAATTTCAGTTTAATATTATCTCTAGTGAAAACATCTATAAATTAATAATTTTGACACTAAAAAGTCTTTTTTAGCAATTTTTTAAGTGGTGAAAACCTATTGAAAGCAATTCGAAATGCGCGTGCTGTAATGGCTTCTGGTGAGATTCATGAAGGGATCACCGTCCTTTTTGATCAAAAAATTTTAGAGATTGGTGATAATGTCGCAATTCCTGAGCTTACAGAAGTTTTTGATGCAAATAATTACTATTTAACACCTGGTTTAATTGACGCACATTCCCACGTTGGTCTTTTTGAAGATGGAGTTGGTCATGAATATGCTGATGGGAATGAATTTTCAAACCCAGTAACACCAGCATTACGAGTCATTGACGCGCTTAATACGCGAGATAGAGGGCTATTTGAAGCCGTCAGGAAGGGAGGAGTTACATCCGTTGGGATTTTCCCAGGATCAGCAAACGTCATTGGGGGCCAAGGGGCAACTATCAAAACTTATTCTCCTAATAGATTACATTCTGAACATATAATTGATTCATATATGGGAATGAAATTCGCTCTAGGTGAAAATCCAATTAGAATTTATAAAATGGCAAAACAGTCACCTATGACACGAATGGCCGAAGCTTCTCTTATTCGAGAGGCTTTTCTGAAGACCCAAGATTATAACGTAAAGAAAGAGAAAGCTGAGACCTCAGAGAAAGATAAAGATGAGAAAAAACCTGAACATAATCTTGGTTGGGAAGCACTTTCAAAAGTCCTTGACAAAACTGTTCCAGCCTGTGTTCACGCTCATCGTAGCCAAGACTTAGAAACTGCCATTCGCCTTTCAGATGAATTCGACTTTCGCCTTATTCTCCAACATGCGAGTGAGGCACATCGTATTGTTGATATTCTAAAAGAAAAAAACATCCCTTGTGTTCTTGGACCAACTTTTAACTTCAGGACGAAACTAGAGACACGAGAAAAAACTTTCCATACACATAAATTACTGTTTGAAAACGATATCCAATTTGCTATTACCCTTGACCATCCCATGATCCCATTATGGTTTCTTAATGTAGCTGCAGGGTTAGCAGTTCGTGATGGTCTTCCTGAACCAATTGCGTTCCAAGCAGTTACATCCACTCCTGCTAAATTATTAGGTCAAGAGAAAAGACTTGGACAAATAGCTCCAGGGTTCGACGCAGACTTGGTTCTTTGGGAAGGACACCCTCTTCAAAGTATGACAAAAACTCAATTTGTGTTTGTTGATGGTGAGATAGCTTATGATCGGAGTAAGGATATCGGTCCCGATTGGAATTGGTATTCTTAGTTGTAATATTAATTATAAAGAAAAAAAGAGAAGATGTCAAGCCATTTAAGCTTTGACAAACTTGAAAACGATTCTTTCGCCACCATCTAGATCCTGGTTGGGAACAACCTTTAATTTCATCCCTACTTTTGGTCTCACAACTCCAGTCATATGAGCTGTAAAAGTAGGCATTCCTTCACCGTCTAACTTCCCAACAGCAATAAAATAGGGAACTCTATTTTGAAGTGCTTCAGGAGGCATCCCCATTTCGCCAATGAAAGAGAATCCTTCTAAGGTAGCATCTCTTGGTAAATCTACCCATTCCATCTCGTCAGATAAACATTGACAGGCTCTTCGAGGTGGAAAATGAATTTTTTCACATTTTTTACATTTGGTCCCTTGGAATTTATCATCCTTAAGTTTCTGACTAAAATCGTTTAAGAACTGTGTTTCAACTTTCTTGTCACTTGCATAACCAAATTTCATTAGTTTTCACCTCGAATTAACGTTGATAGATCAGAACATTCACAAAGGTTCCGTGCATCCCGACATTGTGCTGCAAACCAATCTCTGCACCAGAAACTTCACGTTTACCTGTAACTTCTCCACGTAGTTGTCGTGTAATTTCGTAGCACTGAGAGACTCCAGTGGCGCCTACAGGGTGTCCTTTACTCTTTAATCCACCGTCAATATTTACTGGCGTACTTCCACCAATGTACATCTGCCCTTCTTCAGCCCATTTTCCTCCTTCGCCTTTAGGACAGAAACCAAGGTCTTCATAAGCCATCAGTTCAGCAATTGAAAAACAATCATGAACCTCTGCGAAGTTAACTTGCTTTGGTTCAATGCCAGCCATTTTATAAGCAATGTCAGCAGCTCTTTGAGCTCCAGTTAAGTTTGTTAGATTAGGTCTATCAGCTATTTGCATTGTATCTCCTGATGCCCCAATTCCAGTTATCCAAACTGGTGTATCTGTTATCTCTTTCGCTGCTTTTTCGCTTGTTAAAATCGCAGCAGCAGATCCATCTGATATTGGACAGCAATCGTACAAGTTTAATGGATGAGCTATAACGATCGACTTCATCGCTTCTTCTAGAGAGACAGTCTTCTGAAGATGAGCATTCGGATTTAAAGCACCATATTCGTGTGATTTAACAGGAATTGAACTCAATTGTTTTCGAGTTAACCCTTCAGCCATTCTACGACTAGCATAGATAGCATAATACGCTGGGAAACTTACTCCGAAAGGAAATTCCCATACTACATCGCCTGCTCGACTCATTAATTCCGTCGCTTCCGGTGTACTAACATGGGACATGGATTCAGTCGCTACTACGAGAACTTTCTCATGCAACCCAGCTTGAATAAATGCAGCAGCTGTTTTTAATGCAGCAGCTCCTGATGCACACGCAGACTCTACACGAATTGGCGCTGCTTCCTGTGTTCCAACATAATCTGAAATGAGAGCTGCAGGAGAACCTTGTCCATTGAATTGATCACCTGCCAAACTAAAGACGATCGCATCAACATCTTTTGGAGTTAGTCCCGCTTCATCAAATGCAGGTTTTACTGCTTCATGTGAAAGATCACGAATTGTGTCTTGAGCTCGTTTACCGAATTTTGAGTGGCCTACGCCTACTATACCAACTTTCACTAATAATCCTCCAAAAAAAGAATAATATTATTCATAATAATAAAATATTATAAAGAAATAGAAGTGAGAAAAAACCCTCACTTACCTGAAAAGCTAGCTTTTCGCTTTTCAAAGATCGCTTTGATACCTTCTTTCAAGTCTTCTGTACCGAACAAGGCCACACAAGCATCTGCTTCAGCCTTATTACCTTCCTCAATGCTATTGTCAAAAGCTTTGTTAGCTACTTCTTTTGCCATTCGTACAGCCATAGGAGCATTACCAGCAATTTTAGCAGCGATAAAAGTCCAAGTAGATTCGAGTTCATCAAAAGGAACAGCTTTGTTTACAAGTCCAATTCGCTCAGCTTCGGTACCATTAACCTGCCCACCAGTAAGAATCATCTCTTTGGCTCGGCCAAGACCAATGATCTTGGGAAGTCGTGTAGTACCACCCCAAGCAGGAAGTAAGCCTAATGCAACTTCTGGAGTTCCGATTTTAGTGGTTTCGTTCATAACTCGAATGTCACAAGCAAGTGAGAGTTCGGTTCCACCACCTAAACAGAGACCATTAATAGCAGCGATTGTTGGCTTGGAAAGATTTTCAACTTTCCGATATAGGGCTTGACCAGCCTCAATTAAGGGCCTAGATTCTTCTTTGTCCTTTTCAGTGAGTCCTTGGGCGTATTTCAAATCTGCCCCAGTGCAAAACACTTTCTCACCATCAGCGGTAATTACTACTACTTTTACTTCATCGTCCTTCTCAATCTCATCTAGAAGAGAATTTAGTTCTTCCACGAGTTTGTCATTAACACTGTTTAGTGCATCTGGACGATTAATTTTTATAACGCCAATATTTTCTTCCATGCTCAAAAAAGAGCCAACTTTCTCATAAAGAAGTGTTTCCATGTATTATTCCTCCTATTTGTATTTCTAAATTTACATCCCCATCATAGCTTGAAGAATAAATTCGGAGAGCGGAACTGATTCGTGAGCGGCTCCGATTACTATCATCTGCCAATTTCTGACAGGCTCTGTGAACCTTATTTTACCAGTGAAAATTCCTAATAAAATATCCGCTGGAGCTCGATAAATTACGTCCGGAGAGGGATATACTCCATCATGAATGGTGAATTCACCTTCTCGAGTCAAGACAACATAGAAATTCTCCCCTTCTATATCAACCTGAAATATTTTCCCATCGTAATGTTTGCACCAATTCTTAATAAAGTCTTGTAGGGTAGAATCTTGTTTTGCCTTTGTCTGGAGCATCTGCATAAATTGTTTAACTTTCTGAACACTCATCGTTTATTCACTCTCCGTCCAGGCTTTGATCGCTTCACGAGCAGCTTCTTCAGCCTTAATGGAAGAAGCATCACCCTTTTTCTTTGCTACTGCGGCTAAAAATTCACGAATCTCGTCGTTATTAAGTTTAATGACAATTCTGGCCTTAAGATTATCAACCATTGAAATGGCTGTCCATTTATTGATCTGGAAATATTCATGTTCAACATCTTCCAGTTTGAGATCCTTATAACCAGGCCATTCTCCATCTGGATGTTTTCGAAACTTCGCCATTTTTATTGCCCCCAACCTGCTATTTCGTCACCTTTTTTCCGTGTGAAACCCGTTTTGAAAGGCCATTGGATCGCGTACCGATAACCTTTGAGATCTCCAACCTTTCCTCGAGAATAGGCACCTGCATATATTCGACCACCTGGTTTACTAACAAATTCCTCGAGAATTAGTGCAATAGCACCTTCAATAGGAATGCTTGCCTCTTCTGCAAGTTGTTGAAGCTTTTGTTGAATATCGTCCTTCAAGTTTACTTTTACGTCACCCATCTTCTCACTTCCTGAAAGCAATTCGCTTGTAGGGGTCTCCCCACCGTTCTTTAAACATCACACCTTCTAGTGGCCATCTTGAAGGTCCTAACATTCGTTTTTCTTGAGGTACTCCAAATGCTAAGAGCCCCAAGGGCAACCAAGTACGTGGTATCCCAATTCTGTCACAGATTAATTCTGCATGCCTTGGGTCGGAGAAGGGAAACGCTTGATAAGCGCAGCCAATTCCCAATTTATGAGCTACGAGCCACATTTGTAACATACCCATTCCTACGACAACAGATCCAAAGAGTTCCAAAGGATAATAATAGCCAGAATCCTGATGCGCACCTGATGCACAACCAATAACAATTGTGTCAGCATTTTGGGGGTAAAGGAATAA
>JAEOTI010000467.1 GCA_016839955.1 Candidatus Hodarchaeota archaeon
GAAAAGCAAAATTTGGTTCACGGATGGTTAGTTATAATCGAGCTGGAAATGCCCTTATTATCAATTCACAACGTATTTTAACCCTTTTTCAAGATCAAGTCTGTAAATTACTTCAACATCCAAATTTAAAACTATTAATTCAAGCAAAATGGAGAGATCTTACGGATTTTAAGAAAGACTCCCTAGACCTTGATGCTATTTCAAGAAATATTGGTCAAAACTATTGTAAAAAATCTATTAGTTATTGTAAATCCTGTCCTTTACAGAAAGCTTGTCGCACAGTTAATCGTTCAATTACAGATTTAATGTGAATTTTCGCTGGTAAATCAAAAAAATCCCAAAAAAAGAGTAATAATTATGAAAAGTTCGTTTTTGAATTAGAAGGCTCTATTATTCCTTGAAAACCTTTATTTTTGATTTTCTCTTCATTTAGATTGGTATATCTGAACAATATTAATGCTAGAGGAATAATAGATAATTCTGTTCCATAAAAAGGAAGTAAAAATAATGAAGTTAAACAAAGAATAACCTCTCGATCATTAAAAGGTCGATCAGTTGATATAAAATAAACAATGATCAAAATGACAATCGCTAGTGGTATAAGAAGTAGTGTTTGCTTTAGAACAAGAAGAATCTCCACAAGTAAAGGACCTCGAAGTTGTCCAGTTCGCTCAGAAGGATCTCCTTGTTGTAATAACGAACCATTAATCACAGGCCAAATACCAAACGGGAGAATAGTAATAATATAAAGAAGAAGACCAGTAATATACGGGAAGTAATTCTTCCAATAGTAATCTCTTGAACGAATTTGATCGAAAAAATATATTGCTACAATTAATCCTGTCATAAATTTTACTTGAGCTCCCAAAACGTAGAATGACACTTCTAATGTGCGATTTCCAGAATAACGAAAATAACGACCTATCATGAAAAACATTAACATTAAAATACTATTATTTACTAAAAACGGAGAGAGTAAAATCAAGAAAAAGGGGATATCTCTTTTATGGTCCCATATAAACATCGTTTGTTGGCTTTTTTCATCTGTTGATAATGATACTAAGTGTTTTACCTTTCCTTTCAATGTTCCATAAATAAAATAACACGTGATACCAAGAACTATTGAACTCGGAAACAACCACCACTCCTGAAATATTTTCCCAAAAACAATGAAAAAGAGAGAGTAGATGATTAAATTTATTGGACCGTAGTTATAATATGAAAGAAAACTGTTTCCATCTTGATCAATATGTTCTACAACCTTCTCTGAGTAAGGATTCCTTCCATTTAGATACTCTTCGGAACCAGTCCATAGAGCATTGTCTACATCTGTAAAATTATCATTTAAAACAAAGGCAATGTTAACTACAACGGCTAAGATTGTCATTAAAACAGCAATAAACCAGAGATGAGAAGTAGTTAATCCTATTTTTGACTCAATTTTCTCTTTGTTCAACCAACAAATGAGTATAAATAGAAAACCGAGATTATAAACAAGTGGAAGGACAGTGTCTTCCATTTGTATCACCTAAGAGCGGATTATTATGAACGACGATCAAGAGTATCAGTGTAGACTTGCAATAGTTGTTTTATAACTTCTTTCATATCAAATTGATTAATTTTTGACTTTGTTGAACTAATGAATTGATTTTGTTTTGATACATCATCTAGCAGAGTTCTAATGTATAGATCAAACTCCTTTGGGTTATTCCCTTTAAAGCAGTCATTTCCGTGGTTTAACCATTCGAAAACATCAATATTTCTAACAACACAAGGTAATCCATAGGCTATAGCTTCTAATAGTGCTATTCCTTGATTTTCTTCCTTAGTGGGATAAAAAAATATATCTGCTGCACTAAAAGCACCGACAATATCAGGAACCCAATTCAAGAACCGAAGATTTGGAGAACGATTTGCGGAATGCAATTTTTTCCAAAGAGAAAACGAATTCGCTAAAACACCAGGAGGATAAATTTTTCCTGCCCAAAGGAAACAAATTTTTCTATTAAGTGCTGCAGTCTTCATAAAATCCGTAATCCCCTTTCGGGGGAGCCACAAACCTACAGTTAACGCTATTGGCATGGAATTTGGAATTCCAAAGAATTTCCGAAATTCTTGAGCTCTCTTTTCTGAAGTTGAAAACTTCTCAATAAAAATACCATTAGGAATGACAACAATTTGATCTTGAGAAACCCCGTTGCGAACGAGGATTTCTTGATTATATGGACTTACAGCGATTACTGTATTTGGAATATTGTAAAATGATCGAAGGTACTTTCGAACAGCAGAAATTATCCAGTTATAATGACTAAATAGGAAAGAATTGTAAAAATCTTCGGGGGTAGTATGACCATGTGCAATTGTAATCTGGCCAGATTTTTTTAATGCTCTAAGTCTAAAAAAGTCAGATGGAGTTGCACTATGAAAATGGTAAATATCATACTTATCTTTAAACGATCCATTAAATTTGACGTTTACTCCCTCATCTTGAAGCATATTAGCGAAAGTTTTTGCGGAAGTAAAGATCCCAGATGCATAGGTTGCTTCGTTAACGACCATATTAATTCGCACATGGACTAACTCCGTTATTTACAATTAAATATAGAGCTTTGTTATAAAAACATCTTGTCCAATTATGTAAAAACCTGGAATTCTATTCACAGTCACTATTTGGGTGGGGATCGACGTTCAAGTATTTCTTTTGTGATTAAGTTGAAAATCTCTTCAACATTGAATCCAGTAAGCGAAGATGTCGGTTTAAAAAAATCACACTTTTCAGTTTGCACTAATTCATCAATTTCTGACTTGGTAACTTGCTGTTCAAGATCATTTTTCATTCCGATTAGGATAATTGGTACAGAGGGATCTATATGGGGACGAATTACTTCTAGCCATGTTGGAAGTGCTTTCAAAGTTTCAGGCCTAGTTAAGTCAAATGCAAGGAGTAATCCTTGTGTACCCCCAACATATAAAGGTAAAACATTCTTAAATCGTTCTTCACCAGCAAAATCCCATATTTGAAGGGTTATTTCCCTTCCTTTAGGAATATCATCCGTTTCTTGATCAATAGTCACGTTTTTGAGAGCAAAATCCACGCCGATTGTTTGTTTTGTCCCTCGAGCAAAAACACCATTTACATAGCGGGTAGAGAGACAAGTTTTTCCAACCATTGATGGTCCACACAGCACAATCTTTAATATCCAACGAACCTCAGACAAAACTAGCTTCTCCAAAATACCTTACTCTATCGGTTTAATTCAACATTTTTAACATAAGGTTTATCCAAAATAATTCCTTTTTTTTGGTTTGTAGCCTTAGAAATTTCAACCAAATAGGTTGTTTCAGCTAGAGGATTACATAATATGATAAAATTAATGTATAATTTTCAAAGCTAAGTAACCAAATCCTCCTAGCACAGCAGCTACTATTACAAGTGCTAAAGGAAGTGCAAAAGGAGAATCTTTAGACTTTTCAGGATCAATTATCAATTTATTAATTGTTAGATCTATTTGGCTAATTTCGTCCTCAGAGATGAGTTTATAGATTTTTATTGTTAACGGACCAGTTGTTTCTGAAATTCCTGGTGTAATACTAAATGAATAAACTCCATCCTTCTCAGCTA
>JAEOTI010000468.1 GCA_016839955.1 Candidatus Hodarchaeota archaeon
CCGTTAATTACGTCACCAATTTTCTACATTGGTATGATTCTCTATTTATTCTTAGAAGTCTCCTTCCAAACTTCTTATGCCCTGAGTATTATTGAACCAATGTCTGAAAGAGAAGCCCGAATCCAAAGGCATTTAGACCGTATTGAGCAATTTAAGCCAACTGGCGCAGAAGATTCAGCAGCTAAAACTGCAAGTCGTCAAGGAAGGAAATTTGATTTACTCGCTATGAGTTATATGCGTGAATTAGTTGAAAAACGTGTTTTCAAAAAAGGCGAACGAACTACTGATGTGAAAGCAACATTAAGGCTTCAAGGTTACCTTCAATCCCTAAAAACTACTGACATCGAAGTTGTTGATAAATTAACGGCTCGTTCAGCTCAACCAAAAGCAAAAGAAATCGCAAAGTTCATTGTACCTCTCATGGTTTTCCGCATGGTTGCTGTAATTCTTCTAACATATATTATAATGGATCCTGAGGGTATACTTAATACTTTAGGTATTATTGATAGTATTCCCCCTCTTGCTTCTAGTCTTGAGATAAGCCAACCAGAGTTTCGAACAGTTGCTCTTCTTAATATCATTTTAATTATTTTAGCAATCTCGTTGATACTCCACTATATGGCAGTAACACGTCGGCAAGAACCTGAAGCAGTAACTGTTCAAAAAATCGACACTTTGATTGATTTCGACTCATCCTACGGAGAAGAGACTCCTATTGAGGAAGAAGAACTAGAAGAAGACTCTGAAACTTCTGATGAAGGCTTTGAATAACAAAAAAAATTATCATAATGCTTCTTAGGAATATTTAACTGAATTTTTTCTCCTTTAATTACTGGGATTACAAAAAAATCAGATTTAATTTAACCTAAAGTCTTCAATTGGAAGTAAACCAGATTGTTATTCAAAGAGGTTGTTCATTTCTTTGAACAACTTGAAAAAACAGCATCAAGATTAGAAATGATAAATATTCTAGAATGCCTCTTTTCAAATACCAATTCTAAATCTAACGATCTCTCTGAATTATGCTATATTTTATCTGATTCTGTTTTTCTCCCCTGGGAAGAGAAAAAAATTGGATTAGCTGAAAAAATGGTTCTGAAAGCACTAGCAAAGAGAAGTCGTACTCTTACACCAAATAAATTGGAAGTTTTACTACAAAAATATGGAGATATTGGTATAATTGCAGAAAAAGTCACAAGAAAAGCTGTTCAACAGACACTAGTGACCCCTAAACCTCTCCATTTGAATGATGTGTATTCTACCCTTAGATCTATAGCATTTCTTGAGGGAAAAGGATCTACCTCAAATAAGTTGGATTATTTAATAAAACTGTTTAATCCTGCTACTCCGTTAGAAGCCCGATATCTGGCTCGAGCTATCATTGGTGATTTAAGACTTGGAATAGGTGTACAAACAGTCCTTGAAGCGTTAGCTTCCTATTTATTAGGTACTAGAGAGCAAAAAAAAGAACTTGAACGAGTTTATAATGTTCTTCCTGATATTGGCGCAGTTATTAATCATATTAAAAAACATGGTAAGGAAAAATTATCAATATCACCTCAAGTAGGAGTTCCAATAAGACCTATGGCTGCCCAACGCCTCTCTTCTCCCGAAGAAATTATTGAAAAGATGAAAGAAGGCTGTATTGCGGAATGGAAATATGATGGCGAGAGAGTTCAAATTCATAAGGACAATAATATGATTAAACTTTATAGTCGGAATTTAGACCTTATCACATCTCAGTTTCCTGATGCTGTTGACTACATTCATGAATTTCCTGCTTATAAAGCAATTTTAGAAGGTGAAATTGTTTGCTACGACTTCCAAAATGATCAATTTCAACCCTTTCAAAAACTAATGAGAAGAAGGCGTAAATATGGCGTTAAAGAAGCCAGTAAGGAATTTCCAATTGTTTTATTTCTCTTTGATCTAATGGTTATTCAAGAAACTACAGAATCTGAATTTCTAGTTCTTCTAGATTCTCCATATCCTGAAAGAAGACATCTTCTTACAAAGCTAGTAAAGAAAGCAAACTCAAAATTTTTACAATTAACTCGTGGACAACAAACTCAAACTGTTGAAGAGATTGAAAAAGCATTTTTGGAAGCAACCCAGATGGGTACTGAAGGTGTGATAGCAAAATCAATTTCCAATAATTCAAAGTACCAAGCTGGCGCGAGAGGGTGGAACTGGATTAAATTAAAGAAAGATTATATCTCTGGTCTTGCTGATACCTTGGATCTTATTCTTATTGGAGGTTTTCACGGAAAAGGAAGAAGAACGAGTATGTATGGTGCATTTCTACTAGGTGCTTATGATCCAGATCAAGAAAAGATATTTTCAGTGTGTAAAGTTGGTACAGGTTTCTCTGATGAAGTTTTGCTAGAGCTATCAAAACTAGGTAATCAGCTGCTTACAAAAAAACCAGATCCTCGTTTTAATACAAATTTAATACCAGATAAATGGTTTACTCCAAAATTAGTTTTTGAAGTTCAAGGTGCGGAGTTAACATTATCTCCAACTCATACATGTGGTGGTGGACGGATTAAAAATGAAGAGAAAAAAACAGGCATTGCTCTTAGGTTCCCACGCTTTATTAAACTTCGACAAGATAAACAAATAGGAGAAGCAACAAGTGTATCAGAGATTGTTGATCTATATCAACAACAGCAAGAACCCGCATAAATCAATAAGCAAGGTTCATGTAAGGAAAATTTGTTAGTAATATTAGAACGTTATATAGCATATTTCTTATTCTGTGGTGAAAAAAAAATGTCAGACACTGTTTATAATGATTCTCTTCGTTTTCTTAAAGGGAAAATGAAAATATATAATGGGTATGAAAACCAGGACAAACGGAATGGATCAGATGACTCTATTAGGAAATTCATCACAGAAAAGCTTATAATATATTTAGATAAAGCTCGTGAAGCGCAGGAAGCCGCCATATTCACTCAAATGACGGTTATTTGGCCCGATGTTGAACTTCTTGTTTCAAATTTAGAAAACGTTCTTCGACTCGTGAAAACGACAAATTATGGTACAAGTACATTCTTTTCTTCCTCAAAATTTGAAGGATTTGATCCAAGTGTTTTAGTCCTTGCTGAGTCAGAAATAGTTAAATCTCTTGATGATCTACAAACAAAATTTGTAGGATTCTATGAATCGATTGAAAGCGGATTGTTAGATGTATCTACTGAAACTATGGGTGAAATTCTTAAGAATGTTAATCGAATCAAAGAACTGTATTCGGAACGTCGAACCTTGATTCAAGAATATAAAAAATTCTAAAAATAAACAAGCTTTAATGCTTTAAGCTTAATTTTAGGTTGTAAGTTTCAAAAAAGTATTTCTTGCGGTTTGTATATCAATATTCTCTATTTCTAATATTTTTAAAGTGGATTTTGCTCCGCTAGAAATACTGACTTGACTTCCCTTGAATAATTTTCCAAGAACCTTGAGCAGTTCTTTATTTGCTCTGTTCTTCTCGGCTGGATTCTTTAAATAAATCGTGATTTCTTCTGAATCCTTAGAAAATAATATTTTTTGCTTAGATGAGTGAGGATGAACTCTTACTTTTATTAAACACCCTTTTCCTTTAGAATCAATGTTTTTCATTAAATAATCGTTCCATTTATTATCTTATTAGTGTTAATATTACTGATTCGATTGGATTTGGATGTTGGATTCAGTTACAAGTTCAATTGAATTAATGGGGAAGGATAATAAACCAAAATGTTCTTGTAACCAATTCATTACTTCTTGGAAATTCGCTCCCTCAATCATTCTTACAAAAAATAGGAAATACCTCGCAATTTCGTTAGGATTCATGGCTTGTTCTATAGGTACTCCTAATGCTTTCGAGATACGTGCACCAAGACGTCGAAGATAATCATCAGATCTCTCTCGACCTACGCTTTCAAGAATTTCTCCTGCAGAGTGATGAGCAACTAAAATTTGAGGTAATCCAGTATCATCTAAATTAAATCCTACAAACCGCCCAAGGTTTCTTCCTTGGCAATAGACTATCGCATCTTTCGGAAAAGTAATAGCTGATTCGATTGTATGTTTATCCAACCGCCTTTTGAGAAATCCTCCCGAATCATCAATTCTATCAACTCCCCCCGCAGGCACCATACCAATATAGTCCATACGTAAATCCCAAGGAAGGATTGGAACTTGTTCTTCCCAGATATACTTCCAAAGGTTCCAATATAACAAAGCTTCTCCTTCAAAAACGCCATCCAACCGCCTAGCAATAAGAAAACGAAGTGACCAGATTCCAGGTCTTTTACTAAAACTCGAAGAAGAACCTTCAATATGCTGTAAAATATAGTTTACCATGTCCTTACTTGGTTTATCTGATTCTACTACAAGAAAAGTGCCAAATGATGAATTAGAGAGGATCGATCTAACTACACCTAGATTAGAATTATCAAATCGTCGTATAGTACATCCATTTTCAATTTTGGTACCAGACCAGGTTGAAGGAAGTAAACTTCCTTTAAATTCCTTAAGAGCTAGGTCTTTAGATACCAATACATTCCCTGATTGATCATCAATTTTAATAGAATCATAAGGATAATATTCTATTGCTTTAATAGAGAGATCTAATTCTATTGGAAGTTTCAATGAGACAATGTTCTTCTTACTAAAGTATTCTCTCACAAAAGTAGGTTTTAAGGCAATTTGTTTGCTAATTCCAAGAGTCTCAGCAATTTCATGTTGGAGGACTTCTTTTCTTGCGATTGATGAATCGGTAGCTCCCTGAAGGATCATCGACATTTCTCGATAAATTTGATCGGTTTTTTCGAGAGCTAACTCATCTTCTTTTATACAACGAAGAAATATTGTGTTATCAGGATCAACAAAGGGTTCAGTAATTATACCAAGTGGTTTCTGGTCCTGAGAATAATAGATTGAACCAGAGTAAGACCAAGCGTCAGAAGTAGTTGTCGTGCTGCTTAATTCACTTATTTGTTCTATTACATCATTTGGAGGATGTTCCTGAGATACTAGATTATCTTCGGATAAATCTTCGTCATCTATATATGAACTAGAAGAAATATCTTCTTCTGAAGTAACGAAATTTGCTTCATTTGACTCTTCTTTCGGTGGGATTATTTGCTTTTTTTTGTCTGTCTCAAATATTAAACGTTCTGGATGTTCTAATATGTGAGAAAATCCTGGTTGAGTTTCCAATTGAGAAATTAATAACTTTAAAATGTCTTTTTCAGTCTTCTCTGTGGAAACTTCTTCAGCTAGGATTGATTCGAATTCAAATTGGGTTTGTTTTGATAAAATCTGATCTATCCTAGAATGTTGGACCTGTAAAAGGTCATAGAGAACTTCTATCCGTTTTGATATTATTGATAATTCTCCTAAATTTCGTGTACCGGAAGAACGAAGATCATTAATGTATTCAAGATAAGAAACCATTTCACGCAGGTATGATTCAATTAAACTTCTTTTATTAGTGAGTAATTCTAGCGACACTCTTACGGAGTCTCTAATTTCTTCTGATTTTTCTAAAATAATCTCTTCGTTAGCATTTTGTTCTAATTCCAAAATTTTTTTTGAAAATTGATCCATTTGTCGAATGTGAACTTCAAAATCCTGTTCATTACGATCTTGTGCGATCTCTAACAAATTTTCTAGTTTCTTTTTCTTTTCTACTGCTTTTTCTATGGCCAGACGAGATTCTTCATTGCCAATTTCACCTTTGTTCCATAGATCAACAAATGTATTTATAACAAGATTAGTCTCTGCGATTTTTCTTACAAGAGAGTTGTCTAGATAGCGTAAAACGTAAAGGTATTGAAGTAATTCCGATGGAATTTTGTGATCAACAGTTTCTCTTTTAGTTTCCTGTTTAAGCTCAGTTGTTTTTTGGTAGGATATTCTTAACCTATCTTTAATTTCACCACTTTTTTGAGCAGAAATGAATCCAATTTCTTTTAATTTCCGAAGTTTCTCCTCGAGATTTTCCAGTCCGATGATTTCTAGCAGATTTTTTCCCCCATCGTTCTCTAATTCTCTTCTTGTTTTTTTGATATATCTGTTTCAAAATTCCAAGGTGGTTGTGTTGTAATTTCTGGACCATCTGCAGTAACTATTAGCGTGTGTTCATGTTGTGCAACAAAAGTTTCTTTGTTTTCAGCTAAAACATGATAAGCATGAAGAGCACCTGCTTGATAGAGTTGTGCAATGGCGAATCTGCCTTTTGCAGGACCAAATTTTTCCAAAATCCACCTCTCTGCAAAAGGTAAACCACGAAATTCTCTTAGAATGTGACTTCTGACAGCTCTTGTGTTTCTTGATCGCAAAGGAATTCTCACAGGTGCACCATCTTCTTGTACATAAAGTGAATAAATGTAACGTCTATTTTGAACGTCATGTACGCTTCCACTTCCATTAGTAGCAAATGTCTCAAAAGCATAGGTTTCATCAAGTTCAATTTTTCCTTCAGGACCAGCTTTATGGTGTGGAAGGTCAATATTCGGAAGGCTTTTCTTTGAATGTAACTCATAGCGTTCTACGAGGTGGCCTGATAACTCTCGAATTGGACGAAAACCAAATTCCTTGATAGCATGTTCACAGGCCGCTCCTACTTGAGTTAGTTTTGCTTCAGGAGTAATTTGGTTGATACCTGCATTAAAACCTGCAATAGCTGCTTCTTTTAGTTCTTGACCAATTTTATTTTGACCAATGACAATAGTTCTGGCAGTATCTGCAATATACCCGTTTACATGAACACCAACGTCAACTTTCACAACACTATCAATAGGAATAGTGGTTTCATCTCCAAGCGGGCTCGTAAAATGGGCCGCAACATTATTTATACTCACATTTGTGGGGAAACCAGTCTTTCCTCCTTTCTTGTAAATAAGAGATTCAGCTAATTCGATAACGTCAATAATCTTGGCATCCACTTTAACGGTAGGCAACACTTCTTCCAAGATTTCATAAGCAATTCTACCTGCGATTCGATGGTAGTCACGTCGTTCTTCCGGAGGAATTTCATCTTCTTGTTCATTCAAGGGGTTTCAACCTTCTTAATTGACGAAATTAGTGAATCTTGCTCTCTTTCCATTTTAGCTACATTTGAACATTCTAGTTCCTTCTTTAAAAATAGCTAATTAATTAATAGACGCAAATTTTCTATCTTTTTAGGACTTGATTGATAAAGTAAATGAAATCTGTTATTTATTATTTTACCAATGTAAAAAAAGATCTCAAAAAATAAGATATTATGTGAGTAAAAGTGTCAGAAACCGTTCCCAATAAAGTCCCAATCTCTTTGGAACTCTCAAATCTAAATCTTCTCACTTTTCCCTTTGAACCTGAGGATATTCATGATTTCATTGCTAATTTAGAAGAAATACAAACTACGCTTGTTGATACTGTTTCCCAATTTACATTGGAGTTTGTTAAAAATTCTCAAAATCTACTCAATGGTGATCTTAGTCTGATTGTGGGCTCAAAAGGTTTTGAACAAGCCAGTAGTCATTTTAAAGCTGCTATGGATGGATATCAAAATCTACTTGAAGATTTAAAGAAGGACGATATAGG
>JAEOTI010000011.1 GCA_016839955.1 Candidatus Hodarchaeota archaeon
AACAACGCAAAAGATATTGATCGTTCTGAACACCACCTAGAAGAAGCTAAGAAAGTTGTTAATTCCCTAGATCAAATTATTCAAGAATATAATTTATCAGCATTCACCATTGAGTGCTTTTCATTACTACAAGAAACTGATTCAACTGCTTGTTATGCATTGTCATATTTTAATGATATCGGATTAGTAGCTGGTTGTGAAGGTGACCTTCCATCAACCTTTACAATGGTAATAGCACGTTTATTAACTAATCAACCTGCATTCATGGCAAATATCTCATCCGTGAATAAGAAGAATAATGAGTTAATGCTTGCACATTGTACAGTCCCCCTTAATATGACAGAAAATTACACAATTCTCTCTCATTTCGAATCAAATAAGGGAGTAGCGGTAAAAGGGACGTTCAAAAAAGGACAGACGGTTACTATTTTCAAAATCGGAGGTAAATTACTCGATAATTGGTGGATTTCTACAGGAAAAATCCTAAGTAATCCTGAAGATGACCACTGTTGTCTTACACAAGTATTAGTTAAATTGGATGAGTCTGTTGATTATTTCTTCGATGAATCATTAGCTAATCATCATATTATGATACTCGGTGATCATCGCTTTCTAATTGAATCTTTCTTGAACGAATTTCAAAAAAAAAGGGAAGAATAAGGAAATTAAGCTCTTCGTAATCGAGCATTAATTTCTAATCTTTCAAGAGTCATCAGAATAGTATCTTTGGCCAAATCCTTTTCTTGCATATATACTGCGAAATAAGATTTCACTTCTTCCACTCGGTTTAAACCAGATAGCCCTACGACACTACTTACAACACTCTCAAAGTGCATAGGATGTAATTTTTCTAATTTCTCTACATTCTTCTTGAACCAATCCCAAATATCATCTGCAATAGCTAGATTCCTAGCTGCAACTATAATCGGATAGATTTTATTTCTATCAGGTACGTTTTCTACAGAATATTCAAGTGCTTCAAGTAGTAATTCTTTATCCTCAAAGCTAGCTATTGCTTGGAGGAGGTTAATTTTTTCTGGTTCTGGAGTCTCTGCACTCTCTAGCTTTTTCTTCAGAATAGGGTAAGAATTTGGAGTTTGAGCAGCTCCAATTCTCATAATACTCGAAAGAATATCAGGATGAACGCTATTACCATCTAAGTAGTCGGTAAATTTCTTTTTACCAAATTCTGCCACTCCTTCATCACTGAATAAGTAACTGGAGTTAAGTAGAGAACTTCTAAGGTTGGTTATCTTATGGGGTTCTCCCTCTTTTGGTTCATATCCAATAAGTTCGAGAACACGATAAAAAGCTTTGAATCCAATCGAGCTTATCCGCTCACGTTTTGACTCAATGACCTTGTAGGCATGCACCAGATTCGCACTCATTGAAACTAGTGGTAGGTAGTCTTCTTCTTCTGTATAATATTCCATGAAATCCAGATAATCATCAATAGAATAATCTGCACTTCTCATAAAGGCATAAAGGTCATTTTGTAAACCAAACCTATCTTTTGAAGTGAGAACTTTCTGTTTTACGAGTTTACCCAATGCATGTAAGTTTTCTTTCTCATACTTTACACGATAGAAACCCGTCTGTTCAAAATTAAGTTTGTAGGATGTTATACCATCTGGTAAAGTTAAATTCATGGTTTTTTCCTTAAAAACATATTTCTGTGTTTCTAAGCGGTCATTATCCTTGAAATAGGATATTGTTAAAGGAATCATCCATGTATCTGTAGAATCATTGGGTAGAAATGAAAATCTGCGTTGATTTAACGTTAACTGATTACCAGATCGAGTAACCTCAATAAGTGGATACCCTGGTTGGTAAACCCAAGTTTTCATCATATCCGCAATAGGAGCACCCGTTGCTTCTTCAATTCCCTTCCAGTAAGCTGTACTCTCAGCACACTCAAATTGATGCCGATCTAAGAAATAATTAATTCCTTTTTTGAAATTATCTTCTCCTAAATAACCTTGAATCATTTGCAAGATTGCTCCACCTTTTGAATATATAATTGGAGCATTAGCTGCTGTTATTTTGATTACTTTATTTCCAGGTAGTTCTATTGGGAATGTTTCGATTAATGAATCTCTTTCAAACGCAGAATCTACCTCTCCAACAAGGAAACCTTCCCAGATCTCCCATTCTGGATGGTAATGATCAGCGATTGCATAACCAAATAAGGTTGCGAACGATTCATTCAACCATATATACTTCCAATCCAAGGGGCTAACTAGATTTCCAAACCACTGATGGGCTACTTCATGAGCTATGACCTCTGCAATACGTTCAATACCTGCTTTTGAAGTGATTCCTGGATAAACAAGCAATAAGTTTTCACGATAGGTAATCGCTGCATAATTCTCCATTGCTCCGAATGCGAAATCGCTGACAGCAATTTGATCCATTTTATCAATAGGAAACTTTATTCCAGTATATTCTTCGCCAAATTCTATACTTTTTCTACCAAAATCTAAGGCATACTCTGCGTACTGAGTTTTACCTGGTGTTGTAGCTATTCTGTATCGAATAGTGTCAGAAGATGATTCAATGTATTCAAAATCTCCAATTCCGAAGAACAGTAAATAACTCGACATCTTAGGAGTAGTTTGAAACTTGACTAACTTTTTTCCGTTATCTAACTCTGTTTCCTCTTGAATTCGAGTGTTTGCAATTCCAGAAAGATTTCTATCGATAACGAATTCGATATCAAAGGTTGCTTTTTTGGAAGGGTGATCAAAGCATGGAAAAGCTTGTCGTGCATGCTCCTCTTCGAACTGAGTAACTGCTATGTACTTTACTTCACCTTCTTCCTCGTACTTGCTTCGGTAAAAACCAACCAGCTTGTCATTAATCTGACCGACAAAATCGATTTTCAAGAAGATTTTTGACATTGCTTCAGGTAGAATAACTATTAGTTCCTGCTTCTTGGGATTAATACTGAATTCACATTCCAAGTATTCATCATTCTTCTTCACTTGACATTTCCAAATCGCAAGATCATGAGAATGTAGTATTACTTTTTCTGTTTGTTCATCAGATTTTATTTTGATTTCTGTATGTCCATCTGACTTGAAATTTGCTAAATTCGGTTCAATGTGGACATTATAATGAATCGGCTCAATTGTCACCATCAATTTCACTTCAAAAAATGAATAATGTTAGATAAAAATCTGAAATCTCAATCTAAAATTATTGTGATGTTTAGAGATAAAAGAAAATTATTTTTTGATCTTTTTCTAGTAGGCAAGTCAAGAAAACTACTATTTTTTCTTTGTTTTAATCATTTCTTGGCTTCTCATCCAAGCTACTTCATTTTCAATACCTATCTCAAAGTTTACTGATGAAACAAAACCCAAATCACGTTTTACCTTCGAATTTAGATAGTTCCTGCTAGTACTTATCTTCTTCAAAGCATTTGGAACAAAAGGATATCCACGACCCCTCCATCTATAGAACTTAACAACAAAAGGCCAAAAGGGACGAGCTAAAATAATTGGGAATATGGATATGAAAATTGGGGATCTTCTACCTAATGCCTTTGAAATAGTAATAAACATCTCTCGGTAGGTTTGAGGTTCATCAGATGCAAGAATATAGATTTCACCTACAGATTTTTCACGATTTTCCATTATTTTTATAAAACCTTGGACTACGTCGTCTATATAAGTATAATGAATGAAATTATTAGCTGCAGTAGGAAACACTTTATTTAAAATTGTTTTATCTACTGATTCAATCATTTCTTTTATGGTGTAATTATCATTTGGGCCAAAAACCCCTGTTGGGCGTACAATCGTTAGTGGTAGCTTATATTCATCCTTCATTTGCAGAAGTACTTTTTCTGCCTCCATTTTACTGCGACCATATTCTTCATCAGGATTGTAATCTGACTCTTCAGTACCATCGGTAACTATACCCATTGCTTCTGTTGTAGAACAGTAAATAAAATGGTTAACGTTTTCAACTAACGAAGCTTCAGCAAGTTTCTTAGTTGCTTCCACATTCTGGCTAAACAAAGAATCCTTAGAAGCAAGAAAATCAAAGAGAGCAGCAAAATGTACAACTATGTCCTTTTCCTTAACAGCAGTAGAAAAAGTAGAAAAATCGCTCAAATCAAAATCAACGAATTCAACATCAAATTTTTGTAACTCATCAAGGTTAGAAGTCTTTCTAACACCACAATAAACCTCGTAATCTGGATATTCATTAATTAACGCTTTTACAAAGGCTTTTCCAATAAATCCAGTCGCACCAGTTACCAATACTTTCATTTCTATCATCCCACTGCAAAACTAAGAATAATAAAAGGTATTTCTATCTTGTTCTCCAGACAAAATTTAATCTTAAAAATACCTAGAAGTGACAACAAACTTCAGAGATTCATTACAATGAGAAAAATTGGCTTTATCATTAATCCAATTTCAGGAATGGGGGGAAAAGTTGCATTAATGGGAACCGATGGCCAAGCTATTTTACAGGAAGCAATTAAGCGTGGAG
>JAEOTI010000469.1 GCA_016839955.1 Candidatus Hodarchaeota archaeon
AGTCGAACCTCAGGCAAACCTAAATATGATTCGTTAATATGCTGTTTGCTTTGTTGTTGTTTAACTCCGATTGTTGCAATAATTTATTATGTTTTAACGGAACACTAGGTTTTCCGTTAAGTTGTGCGCTTGGATAATCGCACTGCAAAGAAATGTGAAGTTTGGGTTCGAGAAGGGTTACAAAAACGGAGAATTGATGAAAATGAAGCTTTTGAATACGCTCGAAAGAAAGCTCGCCTTTGAGTGGTTCTTAGTCTAGAATTGATAATGTACAGATTGGAGAAGAGAAATTGTGAAATAAAATGGATAAGAAGACAGCTATGTATATTGTAGAAGAGTTTACAAATAAAGCCATTGAGCTAGAAAAAAGTAAATTCGTAAAATTAATATTAAAGGATTTAATTCTTAGAAATGAAGGAGGAGAGGGATTATTTAAATTCCAATTACTCTTGACTCAAGATAAGGAAGGAGAAGGTACAGTCTCTATCAAAGATAAAAAGGGTATTGTTAAAGAAACGTTTAAGGTTAAAGTCGAACCAGATGTAAAATACATAAATATTGAATATTTTAGATCTGCAATTCCATTAATCAGACTGTTTATCCAACACGATGAAACTATTTCTATTGCTAATTTAGCACGAGCATATCAAACATTAACTATTAGGGAATATTATAGAAAAGTAATTGTAGATACTAGAAAATGGTTGACAGAGAATATTGTAGATGCAGGGTGGGAAATTGATGGGGAGAATAGATCTCATTGGAAGATTCTTGACACATTTTTGTACTCAAGTATTCTACATTGTGATATGAAGAAGAAAGAATTATGGGATAGATGGTTAAGAAACCCAGATTCGCATAGACTAGTCTTTCAATCTCTTCATTTATCAACTGGGGTTATAGCCATTAAAGTAATAGGATTGGCCAGATTAAATGAACTGCTACTTAAGGAAATCAAAAGAAACAAAAAATACAGTAATGTCTTATTTTTAGTTGAAGAAGAAGATTTTAAGTTAGAATCTCAAAGTATAGATGAATTAAAGCAAAATGCATGTTATGTACTTTATGATATGAACCAAAAGATTTTCAGTCATAACATTAACGAAAGGATAGTAATTAATACAGAAAAATTTCAAATAATATGGAAACATGTTAATTCTGAAAATAATAAGTTAGTAGGAATATATAGATGTATCAGGCTCTCTTAAAATTGAATCATCTCCCTCTCAAGGCGTTATAGATGATTTCAGCACGGCCCTTCCCCACCTTCGGAACAGTTGACAACTCACTAACACTTGCCTGAGTGACAATTTTCAAGTTCTGACCCAAATGGATCAGAATCCCTCATGGATACTTGATGTTCTATCCCTCACGGACACTAGTTTCAAGAGTTGCTTAAGAAAAGCACAAGGACAAGGAATAGTAATTTTACATATATATTAAAAAGAAATGATATTCAATCATTGTTGATTTATTCACTTAAGGAGAGGATTTAATTGGATCGACATTATTTCCAGACAATTTTTTGCGAAGACGGGTCTGTAGAGTATACTTATAATCAATGGTTTTTCATAGGAAAAACAGGAACAGGTAGAAGATATTACGAGACCAGATTACCCCATGCTATTGGTGTTGGGAATCTTCATGACTTACGAACCGCTTTTGTAAAAGAAGAAGAAGATTATTACCAGATCGGAATTTACTATCCAGATAAATTACGGTATGAACCACGAAATTTTTGGCTATCATATAATGTTTTAGGTCAGTGGAACCCAAATAACCTGAAATTAAAATGGGAAGATCCTGGTAGCGCGAGTATTCAAGGAAAAATTATATTTAATTTGTGTTTTCCAATCAACCAAATTGTAACTCAAGCAAAATTGAGATTAAAAATTGACGAACAAATCACTGACCAAGATGTTATCATCGAGGAAAATACAATTTCAACCGAATTTGATTGTGAAAAGGAATATGAAGATTGCAAGTGGGAGATCATATTAGAGAAAATAAGTAATCCCAGCTATGCTGAAGACGAATTAGATGAACTAAATCCAACAAAATTTGAGGAATTAATTGCATCCTTATTAATTTCGATGGGATACCGAAAAGTACATCTAACCCCAATCACTGGAGACAAAGGTCGAGACATCGAATGTGAACTTCCTACGAAATTTGGTAACGCAATAAGCTGCATTGTAGAATGTAAGAGTACAAAAGGTTCTATTAAAGCTCCTGATGTGAGAAAGCTTGCTGGTGCGATTGCAGAAGATGAATTTGAATTTGGTATTTTTGTCACCTTAGGAAGTTTTACTCTACCCGCCTATAAAGAGTTTGCAATAGGGAGACCAAAGGGTCCTATTGGAATAGAACTTGTAGACCGATATGAACTCATCGAGCTATTAAATAAACATGGATTTTTGAAATAGGAAACCTTTCAAAGATTTTTAGGAAAAGGACATTGAGGATCCTTGATTAATATGACTGGCATATGATATAAAGCTGTTAAAAGAAAGCTAAATAGAAAGAATTTAATTATTTAATATTAAACATCAAAAAAAAGGAAGCGGGGGTTTTCCTCTATATTGAATGTTAAGAAATGATGAAAATCAATTTGAATAAGAAAAAATCAAAATTCTGGATTCTAAAAATATTTGAAATTGAAAAAGAATTTCCCCTTTTAGTCTTGGGTGTGATGTGTGTGGTTCGACTGAATTGAGAGATTATGTTCCATTCGATAAACCTTGGTGCACGCAATTACTTAATGATATCGAAGGAATTAGAGTAATAAAACGTGGCAGAGGACATACAATAATATTTGAATTTAAGAGAGGATCCGATATCAGCATTCCTTTAAGTAAAATGAGGGTTCCTAAATTGTTTTTTGACCGAATGGGTTTCCCTAATAGAGAGATTGGGAGAGAAGAATGGAGTTATTGTGTGGATCGAATACTACATGAATTCAGAGAGAGATGAAGTTTTAAGTCTTCTTTTCATTACCAGTAGATGCCTTTTCGTAATAATTCTTGATTTAATGTCCAAAATCTAATGTTTCGTGTAATATTTCAAGCTCTTTAATTGATACAATATTCTTTAAAATGCTCTCAAAACAATTTCGACATAAAACTGCTGTTTGGACGGATTCCTCTCTCAATTATTACTATTAACGTCGTGACAAAAACCAGAAATGATATATTAGATATATCATTGTTGGATTAGACAGGAATATTATAAAAAGGAATGTTAGTTATGAAATTAAGCGAAACACATTTAGTTGATGAAAAGAGAATAGAACTCGCCATTGATTTCTTGAAACACGAATTAAAAAAGATTCTACTGGGTTGTACAAAAGAAATTCAGAAGTATCTTAATAATATTCGTCCAGATGAATCTTCAAATGACGAAGTTGTACGAGACTTTTGGAATTTTTTTTCGGCAATAAGTGGAGGATACCTTCTAAAATTACTAATAAAAGATGTAACTGCTGAAAATTATCAATGGGAACATCATCTGATACCATTAAACAGACTACGACCAGAAACACGACTTGGCTGGATGAGGGAAGTTAAAGAAACATTTGGTGAATTCTCATTAAATCTGTCTTTAAACTATTTTCAGGCGAATCCTGACAGTTTAAATAAGGCAATAGAGAAATCAAATAGGTGTAGGAAAAAATATCATGAAAACGATGCAGAAGATCCTCTTATTGGGATTATTGGTAAAAATAGCAATATAATAATTAAAGATGGAAATAGACGACTAATGGAAAAAATAGAAGAAGTAGCAAGTGAAAATAGAAACAACTCTAATGGAAAAATGAAAGTCTGGGTTGCAAAGGCAATAGGTGGAAGAGAACCACAAAATTACTGGATTCCAACAAGTACGCTTATGGAGATCAATGAGCTTTTTGGACTTGATACATTACTAACAGATAAATTTTCCATTGCGCAATATGAGTATAACGTACGAGTGAGGAAGTAGGGAGAGGGATTACTTCCATATTCCAAAATCCTAACACATTATGTGTCAAATCCTTTGAGAATTCAGTTATTGTCTCAAGAATTTCATTAGGTTTCACGTATGTAATCAATCGATCAGTTTCAATCATTTCTATCAGAGTCTTTGACTCAAACTCCGAGACCTTTTTTTATTTGTTTGAGATTTTCTTTTAAATTTGGCAAATTACCCTCATTACCAGATTCTTCTTTCAATTCTTATACCTCACTAGTCCTGTTCTTGTATCACGCCAGTTTGTAATTCATGTTGTGTGAATCAGATTTGCGGTAAGATATCTTTATCTATCATGTGTTTTTATCTCCAGAGAATGAGTAGTAAGAATTTGGTTACTGTCTTGATCAAGGACCAAGGTCTCTAATGACAATGTTTCAAGTTCGTAATCAAACAAAGTGGTACAGTATTGTCCATAACGTTTACTCCAGACCCGTTCTGGATTGTAGAGCTGGTAAAAAGTATAACCATTTGTGATAATTAGTCTTTGGGGAATACTGTGTTCAAAAGCATAGGTGTAAATGGCTCTCCCCTTAGTACGAAGGTTTCCATAGCGAGTAATGTTCTCAGACTCTTTTGTAGTAATGATTCTCGCTACCAGGAGGAGTAGTTGCTTGTTTCTATCACGAGCTTTACCATGTAAGCTGATGAGCTGCCTCTCTGGATAATAAAACGGAAGGAGATAAATCATGATATCAGGAGTCTCCCAATGGAGGGATGAATGATGTTCTACCTCAGGGAGGTCAAATATCTCTTTCAAGACAACTTTCACTCTGAGTAAATCAATCCAGTTTTTCTTTTGTGCTTTGGTCTGGCCTACCATCGAGGAGAGGACACAAACCTTATGCTTTGGTCTATGGCGAAAATGGTTGTCCCCACGTAAGGATTGTACAAATGATACCTGATCATCACATTCAGGGCAATAATAAATGTCCTCCCTCCGCGTTTCCGAGGTCTGGATCTTCAATGCGTCCACAATTCGGTTAATACTATCCCTCGCGTATCGCATCAACAATCCAACTTTTTTCCATTATGAAATGTGCTTCAATCAAGGATTCTCAGACACATCTTTTATACTAGAAAATTTTCTACCAAAATGAATAAAATGATGGTACTAGTCACCAATCAATTTTACCTCCAATTTCTCAATCCCTTTTAGTGAGAAAAGTTGATAAAATTAAAATTAGAAGAGGGGGGAGGGAGGGGGACTCGCCGTGTCAGAAAAGTAATTTTTCATATGTTCGACAAATCCCCAACGCATTCATGTTTTTCTTATGAGGTCGTCCTCATTGAATTATGTATGACTGAAATTTTTAAACTTATAAATTTTTATTTTTTCTTGTTTGACTCCATTATGGGAGAAAGTCATTCCTGAACCCTTAATAGTTTGTAATTGATTCTTAGGGTGATTATTTAGTTACTCTTCTAGTCTCTTCTTAACATTTCATTCTTAGAAATTCCCTACTCTCTTTTCATGGTTTTCTCATTCCTATTACTTCGATGATGGTCTTAACCAGTAATATAAGGGGGTTTCCTCTAATATTTTATTAGTAGAATCGTCTTATCGTGGTGTAGGAAATAAAAATGGTTAAATTGGGGTTGGATAATTTCGTCAAAACCATATCAGTAGAGGAGTTTCATGACCAAAATGAGAGACTTAGCAAAATACGTCAAGAAGAGGAAAGAAATATTCCAAAGGGAGTTTGTCTTGATAAATTTCACAGTATGTATGTACCTTATGGGCCTCACTTTTATCGAAGAGTGAATGACCCGAGACTGATTCTTTATAGACGTGGGAATCAACGACAAGTGAAAATTAGGGAGAGAAGGAATGACCAATGGGATGTTGAGCTTACTATTAACCATGAACAAAGAGTAGACTGGGTTTGGGATGATTGGATTCATGGGTATGAAGCAAAAATCAGGATCAATGCTTTAGGAAGTCCTATTAGAATCGATTCTGATGAATATTTTGTCACTAAAAAGACGACAACTCTTCTCAACAAGGTAAAGATTTCACATTCAGGGCTAAACAAAGAGGATCAGAGAACCATTGAGGGTTCATCAAAAAAAATTAACAAAAAGATTCCAGTCTACAAATACTACAATGAATACTCATTTACGCAAGTCATCCCACCAATTAATCGGAAAAAAATGAGACCACCACCATTCCATGAACTCCTGTTATTTCCAGACAGACTGAAGGTTAATGGAAATGTATTCAGTTTTAAAAAGCAATTAAAACAAGAAATTATCTATGGGTTGAGAACTGGATTTCGTTTTTCTCCTATCATGCAAAGTTACTATGAACATAGAATAATGGAGGAGGAGGAGGATTCCCAAAAAGTCATGGCTAGTATAGAACTTATGAAGGAGGATAGGATAGATTTTAAGGGATTTATACCACTTTATGAGGTTATACGCGCTGTCAGGTGTATCTATGAGGGAAATTTTTCTACTCACAAGGATAAATTAAATTTCGTAAAATTGGTGAAAAATATTATTTTAACCAGTTCTGAATTTATCGTAAGTCAAAAGGAGTTTAATCTAGGATATGCTGATATTCATTTCGCACAATGTTTCATTCCTACCAAAAAACATTTTCCTTACTGGAGACAGACTGTCTGCAAATATACACCTATACCTGCCCAAATCATAGGATCAACAAAATATGATATTGAAGATGAAACTTACTCCACATGGATTAGTGAATCCTCCTATGACCAGACTTGCTTTATTGTGGGTGAACTGATAGGTACGGAAAATTATTGCAAAATTAGTTTGGATGTTATTCGATTAAAATCAATGGACGAGAAGGAGGAGGGGGAGGAGGAGGGGGAAGATAGTGAGGAGAGGGAAATTACTTTGACTAATCGACGATTGCTCCAAGTTCAGATCCCCTGACGACCGAGGAAGAGAGTCTGTCTGGTCAAATGACTGGGACGAAACCTAACAGCTCCTTATATTCACTACCCCTATAGGAACTCCTTTATCTCTCAAAATAATTATTACTTTCTACTAAGATACTTCTCACCTTAGTTGAGTCACTGTTTTAGCTGCTGTTGCTCTTTTACTCGGATTTTTTTTCCCATTCCCAATACTTCAATTTTAGTCTTGATAGCATTATATACGGGATTTATCTCTATTTTAGTCAGAATTCAGGTGGTAATATGGATAATACAAATTCATTGGGCGCAAAGTCAGCTTTTCAGTGTGCTGATTGTAGTGTCATACACGACTCCTTGCAAGTCTTTTCATGATGCAGAGGCACTCATCCCAGTGAGGTGGAGGGGTGGTTAATTCGTTCTCCAAGCAGACTCCCATAAGGAGATTGAGTGGGAAGCGACCATCCTTATCTTTCAAGTTGTAATATCGACCTGCGAATGTTCGGATGTCCGTTCGTTCAAGAGAGCGTTGAGGGGCATATACTCCCACAACTTGCCATTCAGAATACTCCATGACGTTGGCATACCTGTCTAAAAATGTGAAGAATAGGTCAAGGATAGAATTAGGAAGAGAGTCGAAGACGAAGAAAATTCCATGGTCATTCTTCAGTACTGTTTCCCTTACAATGATGTAAGATGTTAGTACGATTGCTATTTCAAATC
>JAEOTI010000470.1 GCA_016839955.1 Candidatus Hodarchaeota archaeon
AAGAAAAATTTTAAATGAAAATTTCAAGATTGATGTGAAGAGTAAAACAATTAATGAACTTTTAGAAATTGAAAAATCAAGTTCAAATCTTATAATTTTAGCTGAACCTAGTAATCAACTAGTCTTAAAGCTAAATGAAATTCATGAAAGAATAGGTTTCTTCGCATTTTTCAATGAAGATATTATCCAAGTAATTGATCAGCAAGGTGAGCAATACAATCAATATGAGAGAGCTGGAATAATCCAGATATCACAAAATATCTGGAATCCCAAAGGAAATTTAGCATGTGAGAATGTGGTTATACTTATCTCAGGCACTGAAAAAGATTTGATAAAAAAATCAGTTGGAATATTGACTAATGGAACAAATCAGTATAATCATGCATTTGGATTAGTTATCACGGAAACAGAAATCATACAAATTCCATAGAATTACGTATAATTGTTGTGTAGCTATGAATTCATATTCGAGAAATAAAATTACAATATCAATAGCAATATTATCGATGATTTTAATATTCTTTCCAATATATTTCCTATTTTTCGGATATAATTCAATAATTGAGCAATGGAGTTTAATCTCAATTATTATTGTATCAGTGGCAATTCTAGCTATAATCATGGAATTTTCACGTCAAAAACCAACTTCCAGAGATATTGCAATAATAATTGTGTTAGGCACAACTATAGCTGCGCTTAGAATACCGTTTGCTACTTTACCAAGTATACAACCCTGTACTTTTCTAATAATTATTTGTGGTATCGCGTTTGGATCAGTTACTGGATTTATGATAGGAATCATGACTCCTTTGATTTCAAATCTATTTCTAGGGCATGGTCCTTGGACACCATTGCAAATGTATGCTTGGGGTGTAATCGGGGCTATGTCAGCGCTTGTAAGGTTCAATCCAACTATCAATCGTTGGAAACTGGGTTTACTGGGAATATTATCGGGATATTTCTATGGATTTGTAATGAATATTTGGTTCTGGTATTCTTTCCTATATCCACATAATATATTCACATTCTTTTTTGCTCAGATTCAGGGGCTTGGTTTTGATACTTTACATGCTCTTAGTAACTTTCTATTCCTAGTGATTCTAGGAAACAGAATTTTACCAATATTCAAGAATCTCCTTGAATAAATGGCAACGCGTGCTTGACGAATAAATACAGAATACTGATAAAACAATATGTCAATTAGCGCGCGCTTATTCAATAACGCGAGCTAACATCAAACATTTACTTAATATAATAATCTACAAAATCAAAATTAAATCAATAATGCGCGAAATTATCAAATCATGGAACAATGGTATTATTTTTTTGTGGTTTAGTGGGAATTGGGAATAATGCCTAATTCTTATTTTCATCAGTTTTCAATGACTTCAAGTTTGCCTTTTGTTCCAACGGATACTTGAAGTTCTCCTCTAAATGATTTCACTCTTCCATTCTCAATTCGTACTCTATCTCCAACACGTATCGAATTTATCTGAGCGTTCCAGAGTGGTAATTTTATGGTTCCAGTATCGTCAGAAATTGTAGCTATCGAGACACTTAGAGGATTACCATACCTAGAATAGACTCCTTTTGGAGTTGTTTTTTCAATGACCTTTGCTTTTAAGTTGACCCATTTGACATCGAGATCAATATTTTTTATTTCAATATCAATCGGTCCAACTTTTGCGGTTTTTTTGGCTAAGCTCGATTCGGATGATGGATAATCTGTGACATCTATATGTGGCATATTGTCTAGGAAATCCTTGCTTAGGATTATTTGAGCAATTATTTTATCACTTCTCGTCACAAGAAAGACTCCATCATTATCGGTCTTTTGGCGGCATTGGATTAAGACATCCTTGCACGATGACTTACTATGAGCCCAAGAATCTTTAAAACACGAAAGAAACTCGTTTGTTTCAAGTCCATATTTCCTTGAGACTTTTACTAGATATAGAAGCTTAGTTGTTTCAGCCATTGATCTTCTTTGACCACGAGGCCTACCTCGTCCAATATCAGCCGTTTCTTCCCGTTGTATCCTCAAAAAACACACGCGCTCGCCTACTATTTGTTTCTTCCTTTTTAGCTTTGATCCTTAGAACTTTGCTTGTCTTGATTTCTAGACTAAAGTTTAAAAAAATCATTTTATTATTGCTTTTTCTCGAACGGTAAATGATTTTAATACATAAGTATATGTGAGCCTTGATAGAGGAGCAGGGCAGTATACGCTGATTCTACTTAGTATTATCATTCGCATCACTAGCAGTAAAAAAATAGGAATAATGAGTTCTGGTAGACGAAGATTTGATCCTAGTAATATGCATAAGCGCGCGCTGATTTCAGCAAAGATGCAAAAGTTCCTTTCCTTCAAAAAGAAGGAAGACCTATCTTTTGTAGAGAATGTTTTCAGAAACATGAAACTAAGTGGTAGTTCCAATTTTTTGAGTATTGATCTTTTTAAAAGTAATTAGGTTGATGCTTATCTAATTTCTAACTCTATTTAAAAAAAGGTGTACTCGCTAGCTATCACACAAGAGTCGTAACATTATTTGTAACGACGATTTCTCCTAGCTTTAGCATCATCTTTTGCCCAAGCCCTCTTTTTCTGGCCTTGAATCCTTTTACGGCCAGGGCTGAATGAATCCAAATCTCTTCGGTATGGTTTCATCTGAGCGTAAAATCCTCCATAACTGCCATCATTCGAAAGAGAAGATATCAGATCGTTCAGCCTAGCTCTAATAGATTCTGAACCATTATCATCCCAAGCCTGAGAATAAACCTCATAAGCAATGTGAAATTTGAAATCTTGTGGTCTATCGATATCCAATTTAGATAGAGTTTTTTTTTCAGAATTAGATAGTGTTTCGTTCTCAGAATTATTTTCTGCCATTTATGTTAAACTCTTCTTTAGATTGCGTATATGGAATTGTCGTATTTAGGTTATCCTGAAACATTTCATATTTGTCCGAGGTCTTAACATAGTGATGTCAACTGATAAGGTCATTTAAATCTGTAATATTATCCTCGCAGATCATCTTCATGTATACTTATTTATGCTGATTAGTTATTCGAAAAAATGCTATTGGGGTATTATTTTGAGTATGAATAATGTTGCATGTATTGGAATGGGTACGATTGGACATAGTTGGGCAACGTTATTTGCAGTTAAAGGCTGTAATGTTTCGATATATGATGTTAACATTGAACTTTCTAAAAATTCCTTGAATAGTATTAGGGCTAGTGCAGCTTTCTTAGCTGAAAAAGGTCTGATAGAAAGAAGACTTGCAGAGGCAGCTCTAGATAAAATTCGGATTACAGAAAAATTGTCGGAATGTGTTGCTAAAGCGGATTATATTCAAGAATCAACTTTCGAAAGTTATGATGTTAAGCAGA
>JAEOTI010000471.1 GCA_016839955.1 Candidatus Hodarchaeota archaeon
GGTAATTGGAGTCTTGCCTTCAGAAATACAATCAAGGAAATGTTCTAGTTCAATTTTAAGAGGTTCATTTTTCGGGATAAACGGCCTCGTAGTGACAGTGCTTCCATATTTTAAGATTAGATCTTTATAATTGTTAAATCCAATGTTTGTTAAGTTTCCAAAAAGTTCTATATCTTGATTTATATAATCCATCTTTACGTATCCTTTAGTTCCTGTTACACGCATTTCTCTTATCTTAGTAGGAGTATATAAATTGGATTCAATTATTCCAGATATTCCATTTTCGAATTCTAAGATGGCCAAGATAGAATCTGCAAGATTAGAAAGTTTAGAATCGATTTTTGAGTAAACTGATTTCACTTCATATCCAACTAAATATCTCATGACATCAATATCATGTATAGCAAAATCTATCACGACATCAAAAATGGCTCTTCCACTTGGAGTATATGGGCCAACTCTTCTTGCGGATAATGAAGTTATTTCGCCTAATGTTGTCATATCTATTAATTCTTTTAGTTTTAATACTGCTGGATTAAAACGTTCAATATGACCGACCATTAAAATTACGTTATTTTTTTTCGCGGTTTTTATAATTGCTTCAGCTTGTTCTTGAGTCACAGTAATAGGTTTTTCGACAAGGACATGCTTGCCTGAATTTAAAATGTCCATACAAACATCATAATGCGTGCTAGTCGGAGTAGCAACACTTATCGCATCAATCTCTTCATTTTTCAGTAGTTCTGAATGACTTGAATACCATTTAACATGGTATCTTTTAGCAACCGATTGTGCTACTTCAATATCTGTGTCAACAACTGCGATAAGTTTAGAGCTTTTGAGTAAACTATAAACTCTCGCATGATTCTTTCCCATATTTCCTACGCCAACTACTGCAACTTTGATTGTCGTAGAGATCCCTCAATGAATTTTTACAAAAACGCCTTTTCCTTCTTTAGTCAATTTCTTGATATATGTAACTAAGGTCCTGACAAGTTTTACTTTATCCTTTGGAAATAATTTTGGGTTATGAATTTTAAACAGCGCTTTATTGATATTCTTATCAATTTTCCTTAAAGCACTACATATCTTTTCTATTTCCTCCCAAGTTTCAATAGATTCTTCAATCTGCCACAAAAAATTATTCATCAATGTTATACGTTTTACTTTATTGTCAATTATTATCGGCATTGATGAGCAATAAAAGAAAAAAGCTTTTACTTTGTGGAAAAAGTATTTTGAGAATCTCAGTTCAACTGGAATATCTCTATCAATTTTATCAAGTTCAACAAGAACTAAGTAAATACGCTCAGTTTTGACAAAACCAATTTTCTTATGAAATTTAATTGAAATTTTATTATCAGAAGTTATATATCCTCCGTACTCTGTAAAACCTTTGATCCTTGCTTCTTTGAAAATTTTATCATATACAACAGCTCCAAAACCTTTTCCCTGAAATTTCTCACAAATACAAATTGTTCCACCAAATAATTTTGTTTTATCCTCCTTCCTAGCCCTAGCTATCCAAAAACCAGCGTTCTTTCCATCAATAGTAACAATTGATATTGGGGTCTGTGGGTTTTTGAGAGAGCGAAAATTCTTAATAAAAAACATTAACGAATCAAAAGCGGACTTTGATCTTCCAATAAAACATGAGAATTGAACATTATCTCTATAGTATGGTCCACACTCTTCAAGATATGATTTATAAATAAAAAACAGATCCAAAGGCCTACAAGGTCTAACAATAATCGTTCCCCGACTTTTCATTTGAGTTACCCGGTCAAAACAGTAATAGAATTCTGGCTAGACTCTCCAAATGCTGTTCGAAGAGGCCTCTATTGCAAATTGCATTATGCTACTATATTCAGATTTTCTTTCCTTTTATAATCAACTCGTAACCGAATTTATTTGAAACCCAGTCGCAAAAAACTTTGTCAAGAATTTTTATTATTCTCCCTAGCAAATTACCAGTAACTTTAAACAATCTTGAAATCTTTTTTGGAGAATATAGCCACGCTAGCCGAAGTATTGAGTGTTGTGGATAGAATCCCGCTATCTCAACGTCTTTTAAATTTAACCTATCAAAAACTTTTCTAAGTTCAGAATGTTTGAATGACTTCTCATTGCCATATTCATACTTCTCTCCTAGGATTTTCTTTCTCATCGTATGAAGAAGGGAATACCAATTAGACACAGTTACAATCATCTTTCCTTTAGGCTTTACTACTCTTAATATCTCCTTTAATGCATCCTTATAGTTGTAGACATATGAAATTACGCCTTCTACAAATACAATATCAAAAAGGTCGTCTTGAAATGGTACTTTGAGACAGTCAGCTAGAATAAAGGATGTTATTTGAACATTTTCTCTTTCTACAAGTGCATTTGCTACTTTTATAGAAGGCAGCGAACGTTCCAATCCAAAAATTTCAGAATTTTTCAAGAGTTTCGCAAGCAGGACACAATTTCTTCCAGTTCCAAACCCAATATCAAGAATTGATTTATCATTAATGGTAAACCATTTTTGATATTTCTCATAAGCTTTAATCGCATATACGTCTGAGTAAGGGTCATAAGA
>JAEOTI010000472.1 GCA_016839955.1 Candidatus Hodarchaeota archaeon
GTCCAATAGAACCTTTTTTATCAAGTACATCTGACTGTTGATATAATGGGCGTCCCATTTCAGATTCTATACAAATCTTTGCTTTTTGCATTACTCGTTTAAGATTAATCCCTAAATCTTCTGCTACTATTCTTAATTGGATTGCTCTGATATTAACTAATGAATGCTTACTCATAATTTCTAAAAATTTGTTTCTTTCACGTAATGGTAAAAATTCACAACATACTGCGCCAACTGCTATAAAATCTCTATTTTTATCATTTACTGCTAGACTGAGTAAATAGGAGACAAGTTCGTACATTTTTCCTTTTTTTACTAATTCAGTACGAAATTGTATTAAATAGTGACAAAGCACGTCTGGACTGTTTTCCTTTCCCAAAGATATTAAATCATTTAACCATTCAGGAGTTAACCATAGTGGATTTCGTATTACCCAATCTAACAAATGAATGGGGGGCTTCTTCAATTGTCTGAATACTTCAATGGCTGTAGATATGATTTCATCATTAGTATCAGCTTCGTCATCAAGGGAATACATTAATTCATTAATAAATTCTGGATCTGTTGTTAAAATGCCATTTAACTCATCTTTTTGAAGCATTTTGCCCGTTGACAAGTCTTTATAGATTTTAACCTTTTCAACAAATAATTTTAACTCCTTAGATGCTTTTAAGAGATATTTTTTTGCAAATGACAAGGCTACTTCGGTATCAAAGGGTAAAACTTCAAGGGTCCTGATTGCATCATCTTCAACAATAGACCCTTCAATATATAACGTGATTTTTTGCAGTAGAATTTCAAAATCTTTTCTTCTATACAAATTCCTTGTTAGATGAATTAGCTGAGATAGAGGCTTATTTTTACAAAACCATGATAATAAGAAATCCCATTCAGGTTTTGTGAAATCAAAATTGTACTTATGAATCAAGATTTCTAAATCTTTATATTTCAAAAGGTCAGAAAGTTCGTTTTCCAAGGAATGAATCAAATCTTTTACTCTTGTGTTAAATGATCTCAAGGCTAGTTCTCGAACATCAGGATATGTACTCTTGAGCCAAGATTTCAAATTGCGTTTTGAAAGAAATTCACTGTTTGAATTTAATAGGGAAGCAGCTGATAGTTGTACTTCATGTTCTTCGTCTTCTATTAATGTATCAATAATTTCTTGTGCAACATTTTTATTTTTTAAAATCGGAGAAGACATCTCTAAACAATTGGATCGAACAACTGGATTTTCACTTTTTGACCAAGATAAATAAAGCTTCTCTACCTTATTTGTATCCTCAACTTTACCTAATAAGAATACCAAATAGAAAGAACAACGTGTTTTTTGAATTTCGTGCTTGACATAATCAATAATTACTTCTTGCCATTTCCCTGGTGTAGATCTCCTACCAATTAGATTATGAAATCGATTCAAATATTTTTGTTGGTCTAATACTTCTATCGAATCTAAAAGCTCTAAATTTTTATCAATTATTGCATCAGTTAGATTTGCTTCAAGAATTGTTGATTTAATAACATTAAATCTGTCTTTACTATGAAACAATCGTTCAGGAATTCCCGCTAACATCCCTCTTATCATATGATTCCGATCCATCCAATATCTCCACCCGTCATAAGGAGATTCTTTGTCATATTGAGTGAAGACATCACCAAGGAATTTGTTTATGCTTTTATGCCATGGAATCAGTTTAGGCTGCAATCTCCAAATTTCTAGAAGATAACTTGAAAGGAAAGGATCACGTAATCTATCACTTTGATATGGTATGTCGTCATCAGCGTGGAAATCCCATCCATCTTCACCAGTAATTTGATAAATTCGCTTAATAATCTCATTTGAATCATATTTGCGTCTTATTGCTTCTGAAATAGCTAATTCTAATATCACTTCTTTGTTTGGTTGACATAAGACTCCAGTTCTACGGTCAAAGATCTCATCTGTTATCTCATTCCAATGTCTACAAATGTATCGGGCTGCTAAGTACTCTTCTAATCTATGATGTACAAATTCGAAAGTTGGCTCTGTTTGTACGTAGCTAGCGGTTATAAGCCAACCAACTCTCTTTAACGCAGAAAATATGTTAAAAGAAATCTTAATTGTGTCTTGAATAAAATATTGCGTTAATGTCTCTTTTTCCCAATCCTTAACATGATAATATGCTAGTTTTTCGACTTGAGCGATGTTTTCATAAATTATTTGTCCTTGGTCTCTATTAATTATTTGGTTTACCCAATTGCTCAATATTAGAATCTCATTCAATTCATCATCCTGGAGTAAATCTATTGAAATTGAGAGCAAATCTAACCATAGAGGATTATTTTCAAGTGTACTTCTTGAGAAAACGGATATAAAGTTGGTTATTTTTGTTTTAGACCAATTTTTCATACGTGAGGCGAGAAAATTAGGAATTTGATCTCTTTCTAATGGTTTTATTATTCCTTTTGACAACAAATCTTTGGGGGTTTTTTCTTTTTCGCTTTTTACTAATTTAGGAAGTTCGCTATCTGGTAATGGTCGAGAAGTGATAGTAATTCTATTATTTTTTTGAATAACATCTCTTAAGAACTTTTCTACCTCAATCCGCTTACTTGATGTTAATTCATCCCACGCGTCCGCA
>JAEOTI010000473.1 GCA_016839955.1 Candidatus Hodarchaeota archaeon
CCTAATAAGGGATTAGCTGTCATTGTTGAATTCGACCCCTCTAAACCATTAGGTCATTACATCAAATCGATGGAAAAATTTTTTATGATGGGTTCTAAATTTTTCACTCCTCTAGAATTGAGAAAACTTCATAGAAAGGCTGGTCTTGAAGTTATTAGGCAAGCATATGTTGAGGCGGGAACTTACATGACGATATCCAGAAAATCTCAATGAATTCATTTATTGTAAATGAATCTTGATTAGATTCTATCTCTACGATTCCCAAAGACCTAAGTTCTTCCTTGTTGTAATGATTTGTCCTAAATGATAGGAATTATGTTGGAGAAGGACAATAAATGTCTGAATTACTGGAGCTTCACTCCATGCTGGTAAAGGTTTGTGTAAATCAACGGAATTTGCAAGTTTCTCCGCTTTAGAAATTCCAAGTAAGAATTTATCTACAAGACTAGAAAAGTTAGAATCATTGGACAAGTATTCATCAGAAGGCCAATTGTGATTTTTCTCCACTTCTTTCCAATCAACTTTTTTGCCTTCTATCGCTTCAAGAATTGCTTCCTGCCATACTACTATATGGTGAAGAAGTTCCCAGCAGGAATGATTAGACTCTTCAGGTTTCTTACTAGCATTGTCTGGATTAAGGCCAGCAATAACTTTTTCTGGTTTAATGTGTGTGTTTTTCCCATGTAAACCATTTATAATAATTTTTACAAGTTGATCTTTCATTATAATATCACCCTATTTCCTATTCTTCCTCAATTGAAAAAGAATGCTGTGGATGCAATGATCTCTCATTAGTATCTTTTTCAACAATAGCTCGAATTTTGGATATTCCATCTCGAATTTGGAGCCTTGTACTTTTCAACAAACCTGGAGTGGTCGATCTTGGTTCCCCTTTGTAACGCCAAATAATAAAGAAAAAAGCAAGACCGATATAAGCAGCAAGGAGATTAAGTTTTTGTAATTTCAAAACATCTGGGGTATTGGTTAGAGCTGATATTGTACTACTTTCAATTGAAGAATAAAACGCAAACATTGAGATAACTAATAGGAATAACCCTTTTGTATAGGGATGAAAACGGGAAATGCGTTCAATTGGATTAAATCGTTTAATACCTTGCAGAGGGTCAAGATTCTGCTCAATACCCAAAGCATTCCATAATCCTAGAATAATCGCCGCGAATAAACTAGCTAAATCAATTATACTGGTAATTTCTTGAAGCGAGCCAGTTGTTGATGCAATAAGTGGTACCACTGTAAATATGATTATCAAAATTGAAATAGGTAAGAAAAGCGTTAGCATACCTTTCTTCTTCTCCCGGAGTTGATTTCTACCTCTTGCTACATCTTTAATCTTCCATATTATTAGATAAATAATTGATATACTCAGTACTGATGTAATAGTTCTTGAAAAAGATGTTAAAGCAGGTTGATAAAATGATATTGTGAAACCAATGATAGTTATTTCACTAAATCCTGTGCCTATTGATGTTCTTAATAAAAATATTAAGAAAATAAGAGGTGTTAGATATCCAAGGATGAATGTGATAATGAGAATACGTTTTCCTTGCTTGGAAAATCCTTCAATCCTATAGTCTTTTCCAATGATCCTAATGATTGCGAGAATACCACTAAGAAGGAAGAAAGGTTCAAGAAAAGTCCAAATGATAAAAAGAACAGGTCCACTGTATAAAATTAACAAGCCTGAAAAGAACAAACTCAAATAGACAATTAGGACTAGCAAACTGGTAAAGAATACAATTGATATAGCTAATAGAAGCTTATACCTGTTTCTCATCGACGGAATATGTGGACGCGAAAGGAGGTTTGGGATATTTCCTCCTTTGAATATACTAACAAAAGCTATAATTGTTATATAGAGATACAGAACAGCTGCTTGCCCTAAATATCGAGTGGAAGGGATAACACAGGGTTCACCTAACGCTATAGCATTTTCACAATCTGCAACAACTTCAGGGGGAATTGAAGCAAAATGAAGAAAAACTAACACAAATGATAGCAGATAGAAGAAAAGAATCAGTAATTTATGTTTGGAAAGTTGAATTTCTCCTTCTGGAGTTTGACTGTACGCTAAAACCTTGAATTCACTGATTTTCTCAAAAATCCACGACATTTTGTTTTATTCCTAGTTATTTAATTGTGTGTTACTAAACCTCTGATTTATTTATGATCAAGTATTTATTTATTTTTTGGATTTTGACCTAATTAGTGAAAAAGAATGTCAACAGCTCATAAATTTGATTCATTAGTAGGAAAACGGACTATAAGTTTGACAACGTACTATAAAAGTGGGAAAGCCGTTTCTACTCCCGTGGAGTTTGTAAGATCTGAGGATAAACTCTATGTATCAACTGAAAAATCATCCTACAAAGTTAAACGTTTGCGTAACAATTCAAAAGCAGAGATTGCTTCGTGCACAATGAGAGGAAAGATAACAGGACCCAAAATTGATGTCAATGTGAAAATTATTTCTCAAGAGGATGGAAAATTCGCTCAGGAAAAATTAGATGTGCTTTACCAAGGATTGATATATCGGATAATGTATAAGATTATGTTTTGGAGGAGTAAGGAAGAAGTAGTTTACCTGGAAATAGCCTAAGAGAATATTAACAAAAAAAAGGACGAGTTAAGGTGAAATATAACTCAACTCAACAATTGAGTTAATTTTCTTAAAACCAATTTTTTGATATAATGAGAGAGCAGAAGAGTTAATGGGGTCTACTCCTAAAGTGAGAGATGAAATTTCCTGAATTTTTAATGAGTCAATGATGTTCTTCATTATAATTTTTGAGTAACCCTTATTTCTATAACTAGGATGCACACATAAAAGGTCTAAGTGAGTGTCAAAACCTCTATCCTTAACTAAACCAAATCCTATAGTATTCGTACCATCTTTTATAACAATTGAGCAATTATTTACTTGCTTTAAAGGATATATCCGTCTTGTGAATTCTTCCTTTACCTCTTTCTTTGAAAGATCCTTAAAAAAACGATCCTTGCTATGTTTAAATGATTGATATAAACATTCTGCTAATTCATCCTCATCTACATCAACTAGTAGAGATTGCTGGAAATTAAATATCTGGATATCCGATAATGACGATGTACTTGGTAAATCTAACGACATAAAGATCATATCGTAACTTTTTTTAAAATTAAAAGATTTATATACTCTATAATAGGTATCAAAAAGATTTTGATCATTTTCATTATCAATGGTAAAAGAAACAGAAATTTCTTTGTACTTATTTTGATCTGCGTAATTCAGACATTCCTTAAGCAAATGTAAAGATAATTCCTCTTTATC
>JAEOTI010000474.1 GCA_016839955.1 Candidatus Hodarchaeota archaeon
GAATCTATTCCTGTCCACCCCCCAATGGTGAATAGAGGTTTTGTTTGGCTTTTAATGTGGTTGGTTGTGAGGTCTGCTCTATTGAGTTGGAGTGTTCGGACACACATTATTGCTGAAACTATGAAGTAAGTGATATTTGAGAGTAAATAGCCTAACGCTACACCATTTAGTCCTAATTGGAGGGAAAAGGGGAGTTGTGAAACCAAAAACAGGTCTAATCCCATGTTAATAGCAACATTCACACATACGATTCCTAATGCAAGCTTTGCTCTATCCATTGACTTTAATCCAACGATTAAAAGTAGAGTCATTGACGTAAAGGGAAGTGCCAAGGCTCGTAAGGACAGATAAGAGATGGTTTGATCTACTAGCTCAGGTGCTGTCCCTATGAAATCAACAAACTGGTTGATATTGAGAAAGATTAATGCTGCCATACTGATTGAAAGGATTAATTGTAAAGCTATACCAGCAACAAGTTGCTTTACTATATTCTCACGACTCTTAAAATTCTGACTCACTAACGCCAAGATGCCGAAAGGAAGTGTTTCGTTTACGATCTCAATTAGAATCCCCATGAATTCATATTGTTCTGCTATTGCTAAGGCACTATAATCGATGTGGCCCACCCAAAATGTGTTTGTCAAACTATAGATTCGGGGGATGAGTAATGCAAGGATAAGAAATCCCATGAAGTCCCATGGATATTCTTTCAACAAAGACTTGAACTTGGAAATCTGGTTATTAGAAGAATAGCCTCTCTGATTCATTCTTTCACTTCCCTCAAGATAATTTGGAGAAATCTCTTTTAAACGGTACTATCTTTCACTATATTCTTATTTTTGCATTTTCTTGTAACAATGATAACATAAGGGCTTATTCATTGTAGTGTCCTCGTATTTTCCACACGAATGACAATATGATTCCAGATAATCGTAATTCTCAAATTCCTCCCAGACTTTATAACAATCATAACAATAGGGTTTATCAGGATTCAGCTGGATTACTTCTCGACAGCGAAGACAATAACCTTTCTGTGTATAACTCTTGGTTTTTTGACGTATCGGTTGAGAATTCGCTTTCTTACTGGTTTGAAGCTCTATCTCGGGAAATTTGACTGAATGTAACGTTGACTTTTTTAGGATTGATTGTACCTCCTCAACTGCCTCATCATAGACTTTTCGATCGCTTCCCATTGCTTTTGTGATTTTGATTCCCATTTCACGATTTCTCTGTTGCGAATATTCATGGAAATTCATAGAGGTTATAACCATCATAGATTCATTAAAATAACATTTTGCATGTAAATTTTCATAATAATAGAGTTCTAAATTCTTGATTGCCTTTAATTTCTCGAGTTCATCGTTTTTTAATTCATTTTTCCCGAATATAATTTTTATCGTTATCTCCCGCTCATCAGCATCAATCAATCGCTCTAAAAATGCATCTGAGACTCGTAAAAAAGGAGAGACAATATTTAGTTCAGCTTTTGCTTTTCGAATGATAGTCTCAATCGTACTAGCCACTTGCATTGTAGTTAGAAAATCAACCAACCCAATAGCTCCTGATCCTCTGATAGAAACACAAATCTTTCTTGAATTATATTAAGCTTTGGATAGTCTAATGATTATATCAAGACTAATTTTTCCCAATTTTTCCTCTTGCTCTAAAACCTATAGAAATTATTGATCCGATCTTGCTTTTCATTTTATGTTAAATTAACTGCGTTCAATTAAGTGTGAGGACCATTTTTCGCTATGAGATCTGACTCTAAAACTATTATCTATTTATGCTTGAAAATGTACTATTACAAATTCTATCAAGGAAATTGCATTTTTTTTAATCTTATATTTATAAAATTCAACTGAGAAAATCTTACTCATAAGAGAAGAGAGGTGAGGAATTGCCCCAATCAAGTATAGATGTAATTTTTCAAATCATTGCACGAAATCCTCCTAGCATAGCAATTGCAGGTGGTATTATAATAATTCTTGCTGGAGGATTCATTAATAATTCTGAAATGATGAGTATGGGAATGTCAGTAATTTTAGTTGGCGTTCTCCTTCAAGCAGGATGGTTATTGATGCAATATTATTCTAAAAAAAGTTGATATATGCTGAATTATTAGATTTAATCAGAAAAGAATGAAGAGCCATATCATCAATTCATCCATCAAAATGAATATAATTTTTGAATCTTATTGTATGTTGAAAAGTAAAAGTGAACTGAAATGAATTCTGAAAACTCGCTAAATGTTCAAATTCCCCGTTGGGCTCTTCCTAATGAACGTGTTCCAATGAGTATTTGTTGGTCTAAATCTATTGAATGGGATGAACTGAGAATTATTCTTCCTAAAGCAGTGTTAGTAGATGATATTTCAAATGTAGAGCATTTTGAATATCAAACAGAGATAAAAACATTAATAATAAGAAAAATATTTCATACTCAAGAAAAAACTACAGAAAATTTTGTTGTGATCGTTGTAGCTTCTCCCAAATCAAAATCAATAAAAAAGCAAGAAAAAATCTTAATTAGACTAATGAATGAAGGAGTAGTCCAATCAGAAACAATAGGCTTTCTAAGGATTTTCCGTCCCCTCATGGATGTTGATGTTCTTCCAGGTGCAGGGTTAATACTCTCAGAAAAAATTAAAAGGAATACAATCCCTATAATTATGAAAGTGCAAGGTTTTGGTGATATTCGAGTTAGAGTTAAATGTACTACACATTGTGTTCTTGATACTGAAGCAGGTGATCTCAAAGGGAGCTTGTTGAAACAATTTTTGGGATATTTAAGAAAAAAAGAGAGGGAGCTTCCTGAACTAAATCTAGCTAACTCAAAATCTACAGAATTTGGGGTTAATCCGAATCTAATCAACGAATTGCTTTCAGAACTGAAGTTGATAGCTGATGGTGCAGTTTCAGCTGATTTATTTACACTAAATGATATTTCAGATGCAGAAATTGAGGAAACAATCCCACTATTGAATTTAATTGAAAAAAAAATGGAAGATTGGTTGAACACGTTTATGTATGAACTTTTAATTGATACTGGAAAGCAATATCCTCAAGAAACAATTGAGGTCGAACATTATAGCGCGATTCTTGATTCTAATATTCTAGCGGAGGCCAAGCAATTAGTATTGAATTTTAATTACTGGGATATGTTAGATAATGAATACGAAACTCATAAAGTCACCATTCCAGTTTTAGATAAACGTCTAGACAAACACAAGCATCCTATAATCCGTGTTGAATTTATGCCTGCAAAATGGGAGGTTAAACAAATGAAAAATGTGGAGGCGTTCAAGTTTGGATGAAATTTTACCAACTGTAAAATCTATTTCAGAAACCTCAAAGGAATTAAAACAGGCATCTAAGCTTTTAGCAAGGCCAATAAAAAGCTTAAGTCGCCTTTCGGGTTTTTTTTCTCCTTTCAAACCTAAAACCAAGAGTGTGGAAATAAATTATCGTTCACGTCAAGCATCATTGATTTTTACCATTGAAACACCAGAATCAGTGAAAAAAAGAAATAGAAAAATCGTGATTCCTAAAACCAATTATTTTTCGGTAGGGTTTGTTCAAAACGATTATTTTGACCAAATTGAAGATGCCTGGAAAGAAACAGAGACAGAATTAATACTTCCTATTGCAAATATTCCTGGAAATAGATTTTTAGTCGAATTAATTGGTGAAATTGATTATAGAAGTCTTGATCTTCTTGTTAAAACGTATTGTTCGGCGAATAGGGACTTTACTCCTGAAATTGATAAGTACATTCTTCAAGCTCATATTAGAAATGTTGAATTCTTTGAAAGATCCTATAAATCTCTGATAATCAATGATATACCTTTCAAGGTCAAAGTTGAGTTATCAAAAACAATTACTCAAACGATACCAATGAATTTACAACGAAAATTGAGTGCTTATGATGAATATAAAGCTGCAGCAAGAACAGCTAATCGCCAAAAAATCCACAGAGCAATGATAAAAGCAATAAAAGCAGAGCGAGAGGGGTGGACAATGGATCTTGCCAGAAGCTTTATTCAGAGAGTAGGTAATGTAGATTTTTATAAAAGCTTTCTAGAATTAACAGGTCAATTTGACTTATCAGGTGTTGAAACTTCTGAAATTCAGGAAGGATTTATCATTCCAAAAGTATTGAGTGTGAGTACAGAGACATATTTAGATCTAAATCAACCAATTTCAAATGGAGAACTCATATTTAAGAGGAAAGAGCTTCAAAATTCGTTAAATGAAGAATTTGACCGCAGAATTAAACAGAAATGATACAAACATAAATAGACTTTTCTCCAGTTTTTAAAGTGTAAGAAAAGAGAAAATTACGCCGAAAGACATACAAAGCGATATATTAGAATCAAACAATTTAGAGGTAATTAGAATGCAAATTATTCATAATTATACAGGAATCTGTCCATATTGCAATGTTAACGTTCATTTTACACCAATTAAAATTGATTGCTGGAATTGTGGAAAACCTCCAAGATGGGATACACTCGATTTAGGTGATGAATTTGCAGAAGCTAGTTATGTCGCATGTGATAATTGCCAGAAACAAGTCATCATTATTTTTGAAGGACAGAAAAGAAAAGATAATCTAGTTTTTGAAATTAAATCAACATTACCTGTAGTACCAATGAAAAATCCTCCACCTGGAGTCCTACTTGAGATTTGGAATGACTATGTGGAAGCTAATCTTTGTATAAGTGTTAATGCACCAAAAGCAGCAGTGGTCATGTTAAGAAGAGCAACTCAATCCTTAACTAAAATCCTCGGTGCAAATCCAAACGAGAAGCTTTTTCTACAGATTAAAAGTTTATTAGATAATGACATTGTTACTCAACATCTTTATGATTTAGCTACTGAATTAAGGTTATGGGGCAATTTTGGAGCTCATCCTGATGATGATCTCCTCAGTGATGTATCAATAGATGAAGCTGAAGAAATGAAAGAAGTATTTGACTTACTATTAGACTATACATTGATTCAAAAAGAGAAAGTAAAACGAATTAAAGCTAAAAGGAAAAAAAAGAAAAGATAATAGAGGAAGTTAATATTCTCTAATGCCAGAGTTTGTTTTTTATTCACATAAGAGTCTTAGAAGTCTGAATGAATTAATTTTTTTGATGTGGAATGTCGTCAAACCAGCCCTCTACTTTAATTTAACCTCCCTTCCTCCCTGAGTTTTTCTAGAAAAGGGGGTAGGTTTTCCTTCAATGTATCCTCATTTATAATCAATTTAACTCCATTATCGATGTGTAAAAGTTCAAGATTTTCACAATCCACTAAAGGATTAATATCTAAAGAACTAAAATCATTTGATGTTAAGTTAAACTCAATTAAATTTGAACAATCTTTCAATGGTGATAAATCTAACCCTTTTAATTTATTTTCTGCTAAATTTATTATTTGTAAACCTGGAAATTCATTAAATTTCCATAAACTAATGAATGTTAAGTTCTTTCTTGATAGATCTATTTCTATTGTATCTGTGTAAATATTCTCTTTGAAGGGAGCATGATCATTGATGTGAGATTTTCTCTCCCCTCTAATAGTAATTATCCCGAACTTAAAACTCTTAACGTGTTTATGATACTCTTTGTAATCTTCCCAGCTAAAATGAAAACGCTTTATTCGTTCTTGGATATGTCGTGATGTTTCAAGAGGTTTTTTTACCAATCTGAAAGGTAGTAAATAGATAATTGGCAACCATTTTTCCAGATGACCGTTTTCACCAATCATCCCTTGATAATGTGACCTGAAACGATCATATTGAGCAAAATGTTTATCAAAGGTGATGAACAGATGGGGTCTCCAATCATCAAACAATGAAAAGATTATTTCATCTGAAAGGCCTCTTTCTGCAAATCGAACCAGCTTCACCTTCCAACCATTTTTCCTCAATTTGGAAATAGTATTCCTGCTAGAACAATTCTCATCTAGTAATACTCTTGGAATTATGTCGACATGATTCAAAAGGTGTGTTTTATGAAAAAATATAATTTTTTTGTTTAACCAAATCATCTTACTAATCGATTTGGTTAAAATCAATTTTTTCTCTTCTGAAGTAGCCAAATTCCTTATCTTCTCTCTTTTTCTAAGTTTATAGCTAGATTTCAGAAAAATAATAAAAAATTATTCATGAGAAGAGACTTAATCGTGACAATAACCAGCACTTGGATAAGGTAGATCCTGCTTATGGAGAAGGAGTCAAGAAAGCCCTTGGTTGGTGATTTCTTCTACTAATACAAATTGTCCATGAGGCTAATACAAATTGTCCATGAGAGGAGAAAATTATCGTTTACTCAATTCTATGATTCAGCCATCCATTGTGTGTTAGTAATCTCGTAAAGCGACCCTAAATCAATTAATCTAAGATTATTTTCTCTCAAATACATTTTCAACTAGAATGATTCGATTTAATCAAAAAATTTGACAACAAAAATTACGTTGAAAATAGCAATTTTTTGCGTCTATCGCCCTTTTTAATATGTTAATGATGTAATATCATAAATATTGCTAATCAATCTAAAATCCTAGAGCTATATCGAAAACTACCTGGCTTGTTGTGGGTGAATCTAGGGTAACAAGAATGCATAATTGATGGATTGAAGGCAGACCTTTAACTTCAAAAGGAGTTGTTGTTTTGATCCGAGATGAGATTTGGTTAGGTAAACCTGTTTTAAATTGTTTTCTTGAATATTTTCGTGGAGTCCAAACAAGAATAATAAATAGCTATAATCGTGATTTTGATGAGGAAGATCTCACAGCTTTAATTGTCGAAGCTTTCCAGAATGAACCAGAACTTGAAGAATGTGTCAGAATCAAAGCTTTACCACTTGATAGGCTTTATAATTATAGATCTGATCACTTGCTTCTGAATATTTCAGTGAGAAAAGAACTTAGGGTTTGGGAATCAAGGAGCACTGGGATTGACCTTGCTATTACATTTGAAATAGATATCCCCCCAAAAAAAGTCCACAAATCTTTATTGATTCAGGCAAAGATCTTACGAGAGGAGAAGGGTGAAATAATCCTAGAGGGACTTATTGATACAACATTTAAGAGAGAACTAAAATTTCTTAGAGAATATCCTGAGAGAGCTGCATTCATTCTTTGGTATGGACCTCCAAAGATAAAAATACCCAATAGACAAAGTCTAGATTTTGGTCCACGAGTAATGCCTGTTTCATGCTTCGAACACTATGAAGAAGATCCAACAATGTATCATTTACTAACAGACTCAATCTCACTTGATAATTTTCTAGCTTTAAATGGTTTAAGAACTGATGCAGGATCTACTGATGTACATGTGAGAAAAGTGGCAAGTGGAGACCTTATATTAGAAAATAGACAACAAAGAGGAGATCCTAATGTACGAATTGGAGCCAGAGGTCACATTTCTTTCGATTTGAAATCTATGGAAAAATCATTATTATATGAACAATAAGGAATCACAAATCAAGTATTCACTCCGGCTTATGTAACTAGATTAATTGATAGAATCATTTTATGTCGTCAAAGGCTGCAGTACTTCGTATCACCTCCTCGAAA
>JAEOTI010000475.1 GCA_016839955.1 Candidatus Hodarchaeota archaeon
CATATACTGATTGAATGCTGCGAAAATGATTTCGCTAAGGCTTGCGTTTCATGGGCGTGGGGCATTATAATTAAAGATGTCTCGGGTGATCTTCCACGAACCATCGTCTTGTTTTTCTAAAATTGTCAAGAACTTACCAGAACTCCTTATTTTCTCTCCTTCTTCCTTGGGAGTTATTTCGAACGAGTAAGTACCTCGAGCAAAACCCCAGTCACTTGTTTCTCTAACTTCCTCAGTGTCGATAGCCACTTTAAATTGGAAACAATCGAGATTTTTCTGAATATAAGCTCGAATCTTTACCAATATTCCTGGGAACATCTGGTGACATCTGGATTCCATCATCAATCCACAAGGAAATCCAACCATCTATATTTTCTGAAATAAATTCGTTTTGATTACGCAAAGCGACAGATTGACTTTAGCTGGAATAAAAAGATCCTAGAAATGGTGAATCCCCAGGGAAAACATGTTATAGATATAGAATGAGGAGGAGGGATTTATACAAGAGCTTGGGCACAGCTTGCTGCGGCACATGTTTTTGGACTTGATTTTTCAGAAAAAATGGTTCAAACTGCGAAAGAAAACCACCCCAAAAATTACCTTTTCGATAAAGAGAACTTAGTTAACAACTGATAGTAGTGTGTGAGTGCTTCTTCTCCCATTCCTGTTGTTCGATATTCTTTGGTGTTGTTTACAGTTTGAAAAGGATCAACAAGTTCAATTAATTCCACAGAAAGAAGAAAACCTAGGGCTTCCTTAATTGAGGTAGTTTTGAGACGTAAATGTCTAAGAAGCCAACTCTGAGTTCTAGAAGTGTATAGACAAGATTCTAACACTTCAGCCCAAATTTCGAATTTATTCCTTCGCGAGGTGTGGGAAAAGGGTTTATTATTCAAATATTATCCCTCGTATTATTAAGACGAGCTTTCATCCTCTCTTCAAGGTCTCGTCCCCAATTATCAATCTCTTTGCTAGCGAGTACCCATTTGGAGGTGATATTTCTCCAGTATAGGAAAAAAAACGAGCGTACGAAACTTAAAAAGATAATAAGCAACCAGATGCTATGGATGAGTGATAAGTTGGTTGGATTGCCATTATAAAATCCGAGTTCCAGAATAGTAAGAAGATAATTCAAAATCACTACAATATTAAGAATAATATGTCTATTTAATTCATTTCTCATTCTCTTTTCAATATATTGAGCTTTACTTGGTTCGTAAGAAGGTTTGGATTTTAAAGGGTGAAGAAACCATAAAACCTCATTAATAAACGATAAAAGACCAATATGAGGTGAAGAGTCATCAGATAATGCCTCAATTCTCATTAAAGACTCAGTATTTAACTTAAAAAGGCGAATAAATAAAAGATCTCTCCACAAAAGGAGGATAAGGAATAAGCAGAGGGTTAAAAAGAGAGCGAGGGGAAAAGAATTTGGACGTAACACAAATCTAAGGTAGAAAGATATAAGAAATGCCAAAAAAAATAGAAGACCTGATGTTAATTGTGCTAAAACCAGTTTTCTACTTCTTTTTATTTGATGAAGCAATATAGATTGATTTTTCAGTAAGAGTGTCTTTTTCTCATTGTTGTCCATTTTAAAATACCCATTTCCTTCTTACAGGTCATTCTATATAACCTCTTAAGGACCCTTAGTCCTTAGGCTGTACTTTCGTTTTTATTGTATTTAAATTTACTAACATTATCGTATGTACTTTTCCTATTTTTTCATTGATAAATTTAGTTAATCCAGCCTTGGACGGAGTTCCTTATTATCTAATTACTCATTTTGATCCTGAACCAATTGTTTAAAAATTATTAGGGTCCCACTATAGCCTATATTTCATCACTGGTTATAAAACTAAGTGCTGTTATATTAGGCCCTTCTTCATTTTCTTCAGTATTTATTCTGACTTTCTTTCAAAACAACAGTTATCAATAATTCCTCGTATCTTTCTTTTTCTTCTATCATTGGAAGATGACCGGAATTTTCAAAAATTATGAGATGCTTTCCCTTTTCAGCATTTAAGTTGTCATAGAATTTCTCAACAAGAACGATGGGCGTTGTCATATCATATTTGCCTTCAAAACAGTATATAGGAACTTTAATTGA
>JAEOTI010000073.1 GCA_016839955.1 Candidatus Hodarchaeota archaeon
ATTTCAGATAACGTTTGATTTTTAGCCATTAATAATTTTGCATTGTTTTTAAGGCCTTGAGGTCCTAATAGAGAGAGAAATATTGCTGTTGCAACTGCACATAATGCGTTATTTGTACAAATATTTGATGTTGCCTTTTCCCGTCTAATATGTTGCTCTCGAGTTTGAAGAGTCATACAAAATGCTCTTTTATTCGATTTTTCAGTTGTGGTCATTCCGATGATTCTTCCAGGCATTGTCCTTATTGTTTTCCGATCGTATTTGCAAGCGAAAATGCCTACTGAAGGTCCACCAAAGCTCATTGGAAGACCCAATGTTTGACCATCACCAACAACAATACTCGCACCATAATCTCCTGGTGGTGCCAAGACGCCAAGAGAAATAGGATCAATACCAACAACTAATGGAATGTCATTTTCTTCTGCAATTTGACCGATTTTCTTTGAATTTGATTCAATTATCCCAAAATAATTTGGATTTTCAATATAAATACCACAGGTATCGTTGGTTATCTTTTTTTCTAGACAAGAGAGGTCTATTTGACCTGAATCTTTAGTATAATCTATAGATTCAATTCTTAAGGGAATAGTTTCTGTATAAGTTCTCAAAGTTGTCAGTCTATCAGGGTGAATTGCTTTTGGGACAATAAACGAATTTTTTTTAGTCATCCTGGCACACATTCGAGCTGCTTCGCCTAAGGCCGTTCCCCCATCATACATAGATGAGTTAGCAGCATCCATACCAGTTATTTCGCAAATTAAGGATTGATATTCAAATAATGCTTGAAGCATTCCTTGTGATATCTCGGGAGCATAAGGCGTATAAGAAGTAAGGAATTCTCCTCTTTGGATTAAATATTGAACCGCTGCTGGAATATAATCCGGATATACTCCTCCACCTAAGAAAGAAAGCTTATCATCTGCTGAATAATTTGAACGAAGCATTTTTTCGATATATTTTACCGTTTCTACTTCAGAGTGTGGTTTAGGTAGTTTAAGTCTTTCATGAAATCGAATATTTTCTGGAACATCAGAAAAAAGGTCATCCAGATGATTTAAACCAAGAGTAGAAAGCATTTCTTTTATTTCATCAGGAGTATGGGGAAGAAATGATATGGATTCACGTTCCTCTTTCATTCTGATCACCTAAACATATTGGTTCAAAGGACTAAAAATTGAAATAATAGACCAATGAAATATTAGTTTAGATTCATCCAGAGTGACTTATCGACCCGAAACTGATGACATCTTCTACAAGATCTACATGAGCAATGATTATTCTTCTACAACAGAATCGTTTTATACCTAAATCCGCCAGGACTTCGCCAGCATTTTCTCCATTAGATGTTCGTTTCTTAAAATCTTCATAAAGATGGGCTATAGGTTTCCCACAGGTCACACATCTGACTGGAATCATAATTAATACCTCATAATTGGACTATTCATCGTAATCTGAGGGGCCTTTACGACCACGTGGAGCTCGGAAATAGTCAATTTTTATTTTAATATCTTCTTCGGGGGTCATCTCGCCTTTTTCTCGAAGGATTTGTCTTGTTAGCAACCAAAAAATCATTGCTAGTGAATTACGACCTTTATTATTGCAGGGAATAACAAGGTCCACTCCACGAGTAACATTATCAGAATCACATAAAGCGATCGATGGAATGCCAATCCTAATCGCTTCTTTTAGTGCTTGATTATCGACATGAGGATCAGTGACTAAAATCACTGCAGGTTCTGCAAATTCATGTTCTCCCTTTAATGATGCATTAGTAAAAGTTCCAGGAATAAACCGTCCTGTAATAGAACGAGCACCAACCATTTTGCAGAAACGTTTGACAGGAGTAATAGCGTAGGTTCTAACAGAACAAACTGCTATTTGACTTGGATCATAACGAGATAAAAACTTTGCAGCTACCTTTATTCGCTCATCTGTTCTTCTTACATCTAAAACAAACAATCCGTCGGATCTTACCCTATAAATGAATGGTTCCATACTTTGCATGCCTGATGAAGTTCCAATATGAAGGCCTGCAGCTAAATAATCCTCAAGTGGAATTAGAAGGGCTTCTGTTTCTGGCATAGCTTCTTCGGTCAATTTATGACATCCCCGATTTTTGTATTCGAAACAAACCTTAATTTTTATTTTATTAATGAATTAGGCTTCATTAGTTGTAAAAAATTTTGCTTTACAAAACCTTTCATTACTTTCCAATTTTGGTTTTTTTGAATTTTTACTTCTTTTTTAGCTCCAGTAATTCAATATACTACGAAAATAATTATTTATCTTTTGTTGAGAACCTTATTCACAATTTCCAATCCTTGATTAAGTAATTTTTGAGACTGACTTTCAGAAGGTGCATCAGCAAAGACTCTAATTAATGGTTCAGTTCCCGATAGTCTAATTAACAACCAAGAACCATCTTGAAAATTTGCTCGTAATCCATCAATTTGAAGGATGGTAGATTGATCCTCGAAGCATTCACAGAACAGTTTCTCGATTTTCTGAAAAAGATCTGTTTTTGTAGTCTCAGAAATTACGAAACTCCTAGATTTAGATGAAAATTTAGGGTATTCCTCAATAAGTTGGTCCAATGATATCTTTCTCTCGGCAAGGTGCTCAAGAATTCGTATTACTGTAAGACCCCCATCTGTCCAAAGAATCCCTTCATTGATAAAATAGTATTTCCCACTTTCTTCAAATGCAAAAACACAATTTTCATGCTGTTTTGCTACAAATATTGTTGCTGGTTGGCCCACTTGGCAATAATGTATTGTAGCACGTGAATATCTTTGAATTACCTGTGTAGCTAAGCCTGATGTATTAATTGGTAACACTACACTAGAATCAGAATTCGTTTCTTTTAGGATTTTATCAACTAAAATGGTTCCAATTAGATTCTCGGAGATTGTTTGTTTTTGAGTAAGAAATAATACCCTGTCAGCATCCAAGTCGAAGGCAATACCGAGATGACAATTATTTTTTTTCACCTCAATGAGTGTTTCAGCAAGTGTATCAGCCCTTGGCTCAGGTGATCGGTTCGGAGATCCAGAAGGTGAGTCATTGATGGGTATAACTTCACAACCAAGCTTAGAAAATACTTCAGTGGCAAAATGGCATGCTGTTCCGTTTCCAGAATCAACTAAAATTCGAAAATTGCTAGAATGGATTAGATCTAAATCTGTTTTCTGAATTAAAAAGTCTCTATACGCTTGAATCGCTGTGTTTGGTTCAATCTTTATTTTTCCAGCGCGTTTAGGTTCAGTAACAAGTCCTGTTGTACTTGAATCTGTCATTAGGTGTTTTTCGATCTCTATAACTGGATCTCCGAATAAATAAGAGCCATCCTCAAGCATTGGGATTAATCCTATTCTATCAGGTGGCATGTGAGATCCTGTAATCATGACAGCAGCTGGAATTGAATATTTATTGATAAAATGAGCTAGGGCCGGAGTTGGAATCTCCCCGCATCGAAATACGTCCAATCCTGTAGAAGCCAATCCTGTGACAACCGCATATTCTATTATTTCTGCACCATGTCGTGTATCCCGCCCAATTGCCACCTTTTCTTCTCCTGAAAGATGGGAGCCAAAAGCTCGACCAAATCTTTCTGCAAGATGTGGAGTTATATCCTTGAAAGTTCCACCCCTTATCCCTGATGTTCCGAATAACTTCATTTTTAGCACAAAAAGGTGATTTCATCTAAAAATATATAGTTCTGTTCAGTCTTGAATTTAGAAAAGAGTTGGTAGCGGGAGGTGGAATTTCCGCAATATGGCTATCCACATAGCTTTTGAACCACCGATCTTGGGGTTATGAGCCCCACGGGCTGACCTAGCTACCCCATCCCGCTATAATAGGGTTATTGGAATAAGATATGAATTCTCTGAAAAAAGTTTTTTTTTTCCCTTTAAGTGCTTTCTTCACCACGCATCTCTGCTGTGAGCAGTAAAATTGTTGCCACTAATTCTCGTTCACTTTCACTCATAATTTTTTTATCTAGTCCAGCATCAAATAATCGCATCATTCCCTTCCACTTACCAACCAATTCTTCTGTTGAACTCTTAAGATGAAGACTCAATAAATAAAGGAAAACAAAAGGTAAGGATGATTGCTCTTTTTTCCGCTTTTCTTCTTTTCTAATGGTATCTAGGTAATTTTTAAATCGTTCAAATTCGTCAATATATTTTTCTGATGACATTGGTCTCACTTCTGAAGTTTCATTAGGGGGTTAACCATTATTGCTTTTTCTGATGAAGTAGAGGAATTTATATTTGAACATAACAATAAATTCTAATTCAATTTTGTAATAGGGTCGAGACACTTATTTTTGGTTATGATCAAAAATTCTTTTCTTTTGCTTCAAATCTTCACTGGTAACAATTTTTACTTAAACAACTTTGAACTTCTATTTATATCGTGGAGCACCTGGAACTGGACCTAATCTTCCTCTAGAAAGGGTTGATTTAGATTCTTTTACTTTTCTCCGTATTTTCGAAGTTCTTAAACTTCTTTTTCTCCTTTTAGCTCTTTTTCTTAATCGAGATGGCATTCTGAATCAAAACCATGTAATAGGAGAATATCGTTGAAGGTAAATAAAGGTGATTAAAGCAAATATTCCTTTTTGAATTTCAACAAACCATCAATCTTTTTTTGGGTCAAGTTTGGATCCTAAAGTCCAATATTCACCAGCAATTGGGTTATAAGTAAATAATTTTGCTTTGGAAACGTCCAATCTACCTTGGTTGTTTAAAATATTGTCATCTATATTAACATTCACAACTTCACCAAAGAAAAGATGATGAAAACCAAG
>JAEOTI010000476.1 GCA_016839955.1 Candidatus Hodarchaeota archaeon
GGAATTCATTAATAATGGTAATTGGATTCGCTATAACCAACTCTATCATCAATTGAAAGACTCTCAGAACTATCGAGCGTTACCTGCCCTATCGAGTCAACAAATTCTTAGACTCCTCGACAAAAATTGGAAAGCCTTCTTCAAAGCTATCAAAGACTGGAAAAAACATCCCGAAAAGTATCAAGGACGACCAAAACTTCCAAACTATCGCAAAAAGAACGGAGAATACTTGTTACTGTTCACCAATCAGCAGGTCACAATGAAAGAGGGCTGTTTCAGTCATCTACTGGTAAATTGATTAATGCGGATGCCAACGGTGCGTACAATATCCTAAAAAATGTAATTCCCAACGCTTTTGTGGAGGGAATAGCGGGTGTCGGGTTACACCCGAAGCGAATTGAACTATTCGTTTGAAAGCAAATAATTCATTTGACTCGTTTGTTATGACCTAATTCTCGAACTACTTGCACTTCATTTCCTTGTTTATTAATAACCTTGATACCAATCTTTTTCTTTTGCCCAATTTTAAAAGGGAAGCTTTTCAAACTAGAAAGGGTATCCCAAACTTCTGTTGAAATCCATCCTCGAGTTCGCTTCGAAATTGATTTCCAAATCTTAGGCTGAAGTAAAAATATTTGATTAGTTCGAAATTCTTTATTATTATAGTCCGTATCTAGCATCCATCCAATTATTTCTTTTTCTGAAACGGTATAAAGCGTTCTAGACAGAGGATCATAGAAATCAAGCCCAAGGAGCTCAATTTCTAGTCGATTTGAGTTGTTTTTTTTATGTATTATGATTTTTGGAACTCCTACTACGTTAAAGACTTGATTTCTACTTTGATACTCTAATAGTCTGCCCATATAGAGTTCCAAAGAAGCTATAACCGGAATTATAAGTTTATTTGAATTCTGATTAATGCCATGAATATAATCTAACACACAAGGTTGAAACGCAAAACAAATAAGAAAAACACAATGGAACTGATTTGAGGAAAGGGATTCATTTAGAGTTTCAACATCATTGACGTTAATAGCCTTTTTTTTAGGACCAAATGTGAAAGCAATTTTTTGATCTTCTTTTCCTATCAGAATACCAACTGCATGGATAACACCTGCATTTTTTATTAGATTAATATTTTCGAAATGAATTTTGCGAGATTCAAACTGAATAGTCAAGACTGATTGCAGTATATGTAACATATCTTTAAGATATTGACCATCAACGGATACGGATGCTAAATTCGATGGTTGTTCTTCACGACTGAGTTGTAATGGGAATTGGGATTGAACAATGAATGGTCTAGATACACGAGTAACACCTGATTCAATAATTGGACGATTTATAATCTTCTCTAATTTCGGGTTCATTCCTTTTCTAATAGTGGTTCTCGTGATGTGGGGAACCAAACCTCCAACATTTTGGTTGTTATTATCTATTTTTTGCTCATATGTAAATTCATTGTTATTTTGAATAGTATACATATCAAATGCAGATGTTATAATTAATTGACGAGAAAGAGCTTTGGAGATCTTGCCACAATCAATACTAATCCATTTACGAGCCCATTTTTCAGCTACAAAGGCAGTGGTTCCACTTCCTCCAGTTGGGTCAAGAATCAGGTCATTTGGTTTTGTTGTCATCAAGAGACATCGTTCTATTACTTTGGGATTCGTTTGAACAGGATAGCTTTTTTTTGACGCGAACGTACTTCTAACTGTATCATCCCAGAAATTTGTAAAACGAATATAAGGAAAATCAGATTCATATCTAATTCCGTAAAGTTTTGATCCGATTGCTATTACTCGATTTTTCTTTATTAGATCCTTAATATATTCAGGATAAGACATCCCACTGGGAGGTTGGAATTCTTTTCCATTAATAATGACCCCTTGACCTTGTTTTTCTTCCTTTTTTTTCTGTAGTAGTTGTGTAGCTTTAAATAACGTTCCTGAAGGAAGAGAAGTCATACCTTGTCGTTCTTTTGTGGTTAATCTTCTTATTTTACCATTTGAAAGCTTAATCCAATCAAAAATTCTTACTTTTTCTTTCCATTTTCGCTCTCGGTATAAGGGATTGCTATAGCATTGTTTTTTGTCTTTTGCATACCATAATAAATAATCAGAAACAGAGGCTAGAAATTTACTTCGTAAACTAGTTCCTGTACGGAAAGTTATCATTGCACAGAAATTTTCTGAGCCAAATACTTGATCTAGTAGGATTCTTACCCGATGAATTTGGTGGTCCGAAATTTGTAAAAAAATTGAACCCTCATTTTTCAGAAGACTTTTAGCTACAATCAACCTTTCTTCAAGATATCTTAGATAACTTTCATTACCATTTGTCCATTCATCCCAATAAACTGGGATTCTTGATGAAACGGAGCTGCCTTCAAAAGCATTGAAACGAGTGTCAAAATTAATTCCAAAAGGGGGATCAAAATATATCATTTGAACTTTTGAATTCATGTTTTCATGATATAGAAGGCTATTCATTACTTCTAGAGATTCTCCAAAGATAATACGATTATTCCAACCTTTTTCGTTATTATAGGAAAGAATTTTCTTATTTTGAACCTTCTCTAAAGAATTTTTACTTAATTTTTGCAATTTATTATAAAAGAAAAGCGGATCGAAGCTTTCATCTGTTTGTAACTCTGAAGGGACGTTTTGACTACCCCTCGACAACAGGAAAATTCTCCTTGATTGTGTCGAGTCTATTAATTGAATTTAAATTAATTCTTCTGAGAATTTTGTTTTATCCTCAACCTATGGTTGGCCTTGAACTCGGAGAATACCTCGATGAAGTGTCTTCTTTCTGTCCAAATTTGTCCAAATGTGATCTCCGTTTCTCGTCCCAACCAACTAAAGCAATAGCAAGTACTTCTTGCAAAGTTGAAACTGGATGAATAATAACGCCGTTTTCTTTTAGTTTGGCTTCCAGTGTAACATCTTCAGCATTAGCAAGAGGTATTATAACTTCTTTTATTCCTATAGCTGCAGCACCCTCAATCTTAGCCGTAACTCCACCGATAGGTAAAACTTCTCCTCTTACAGAAAGACTTCCGGTCATAGCAATATCTTGTCTTACTGGTAAATTTTCAATATCTGAAATTACAGCTGTAGCAATAGTTACAGAGGCGGAATCACCTTCTACACCCTCGTAGGTCCCTAAGAACTGGATGTGAACATCATGATTAGTAATATCTCTTCCAGTCCAAGTCTTTATTAGAGCTGAGACATTTTGAACTGATTCTCTGGCTATAACTCGCAGTTTTCCAGTTGCAATCGTCCTTCCCCCACGACCCTGAGCAGGGGTAACACGTGCCTCGATTGTAGTAACACTACCGGCCCGAGCTCCACCAGTTGGATCACTCATAACAGAAAGGCCATTTACTCGTCCAATAAGCGATCCTGACGTTTGGATAACTGCATATTCTTTTTTCTGTTCAACATAACGATCTGCCATTTGATGCTCAAGACTTCGTGCTAAATTTTTAGCACCAACAACATGCTCTGGTAAAGTATATGGTGAATTGGATTCCCTCGCAATATCCCCTGCTGCCCTAACTAAACCCCCTAAGTCTCTTAGCCGAAGTGTAAGTTTCTTTTTCCGTCCTGCACGTCGTTTTGCTTCTCTTATTATTTCCAATACAGCTTCATGCGAGAAATGAGGAACTTTACCGTCTTTTGTAATTTCTTGAGTAATAAAACGAGTTAGTTTTCTTCGGTTTTCTACCGTGTCGGGCATTTGGTGATTAATAAATACTTCATAGCCATATCCACGAACACGTGATCGTAGAGCAGGATGCAATCGCCTAACAGTCTCAACATTTCCACTAGCACATAGTACAAAATCACAAGGAACCGATTCGGTTCGAACCATTGCACCGCTAGATAGTTCGCTTTGTCCAGTGATGCTTAGTTTCTTGTCTTGCATTGCTGTAAGCAGTTGTTGTTGTGTTTTTTGCTTCAAAGTAGCTATTTCATCGATGTATAGCACTCCACGATGTCCTTTATGGATTAATCCAGCCTCCACTCGATGATGTGCAGGAGTTCCTAATCCTCCACTTTGAAATGGATCATGTCTTACATCACCTAAGAGAGCACCAGCATGAGCACCTGTCCCGTCAAAAAAGGGTGATGATGCAGACTCGGTATTATCTACGAGCAATTTCGGAACCATGTGTTCTTTTCGACTTCTAAATTGTCCTAAAATGAAAAAAGCAAGAACAACTATCAATAATGCAGTGAGGAAAGTTTGAATCCCCGATAAAGCCCCTATTATTAAGATGATACCCAGGATGGATAGTATAAAGATATTTCTTACACGATCTGCTTTTCTTGCCTGTTCACGGTAATGAGCTACTATCCGACGACCTTCAAGTGCTGGAACTGTCATGATTCGTGGCGATTGAGTATCCATAGGATTAGGAAGGCATAAGATATCTTCCATTTCTTCCTTGGGAAGAAGTTCTGCTAAGGCTTGCCCCAACATACTTTTACCAGTCCCAGGGTCGCCAATTAATAGTACATTCCTTCGCTGGATCGCTGCTTTCTTTATTATTTCTACTCCTTCGTCTTGGCCTATTACCTGATCAACTAAACGAAATGGAACAGGAATCTCTTCAGTTGTTTCAAATTCCATACCAAGCTCAATTACTTCTTCTTCCATTGAAGGGGTAGAGTTAGGTGATCCAGAATTGTTTTCATCCATTCTATTTTCTCGCCTTTAAAAAATGAAAAATGTTAATCATAATTAGATAAAGAATTGGTCGGTTATTAGAAGAAATTCCAATTCAACATTTAATACGTAAATAATTTCCCTTCTTGTACTTTCTCTTCTTCAAATTTAATTTAAGGATTACCTTGCCGGTCTCTTTCAAGAGCTAATAATTAATAATTCACGTGATTTTTTCAGAAAAGTAGACAGAAAGCCCCCGTCTTTAGCCGGGGGATGAATGCCACTTATTTCAACGAGGTGTTCTGAAACTATTTAAAGAAATGGGGAGATTAACCATTCATGCGTCAAACCTTTCGCTACCGCATGTATCCAACCAAAGCTCAGAAGTTCAAATTAATGGAGAC
>JAEOTI010000477.1 GCA_016839955.1 Candidatus Hodarchaeota archaeon
CTATTATCTCCCTAAATTTAATTAATAGAGATGATGTCGATAATTCTAAGGCTCTACTAGTTGTTACCTTAGATAGGACTGTACGATGTATTTATTTAGACCCTCTGACATCTATCGTCGATGTTTGGCAGCCATATCAAGCTCCCACCCAGATTGAAAGAATCCAAGTAATTGGTGAACCTTATAGACAGTATCGTGATCCTGATAAGGACGGAATTCAAGATATCCTTCTGTTTCTGGATGATACATCGATAATCACATTATCCGGGAGGACAAGCAATGAATTATGGAGTAGTAGCCTTCCGAAAGGAGAAATTCGGTCAATTGTTGTCAATGACAGTTTTATTTTAGCTGGCTCTCGAGATGGGAATGTTTATTCAGTTTCTAAATCTAATAGTATTATTTTGCCTCGTTTCTCAGCTCCGGGGGAAGGAATAAGCACAATGCTTGTTAATGATCGTCAAGAAGTGATCCTTGGGACAGACGATGGCTTTTTGGTATCTTATTCCCTTTCTTCTAATACTTCTCTCTGGACAACATCACTCAAGGGAGGAATTGCTGTTTTAGCAAATGTTCAAATTAGTAATGATAGTATAGTTGATATCCTTGTAGGTTCCCGAGATGGTACCATTTCAGCAATCAATGGATTGACAGGTGAAACTCTTTGGAATGGAACAGATCCCCTGGAAGATGTAGTATCATTAGCAATTTTTGGTCAGGATTCGGAGAAAAAAATAGCAATTGGTTCAGATGATACTAATATATATTGTTATGATCTGAATGGTTCGCTCTTATGGTCAAACATTGACGCTCCAAACTCGATCAATCGACTAATTGAGTTAAATGATGGCATCGTTACCGGTTCTTTTAACTACGTTTCATATGTGAATACATCATCAGGTACTACCTTTTGGGTGACTAACGAACCTCCTGGTTATGTAAGAGCTATCAATAAAGGTGATATTAATCAAGATGGTCAGATGGACGTTATTGTAGGAGTTTATGAAAGCGTTTATGCATTAGAAGGAATTTCAGGTCAAACAATTTGGAAACAGAGTAATATCGAAGGCGATGTAATTTCTCTTGTATCAGACGATGTCAATCAAGATGGATATCCAGATTTTATTGCGGGTACCTCTGCGGGATTGATTTTATTACTTAATGGTAAGGATGGTACCATAGTAGATTTTACAGAAGTTTATCATTCAGTTGATACAATGATCATATTAAAAAAGAATTCTGAGAACATTACTATTATTGTGACTGATGGAAGTGGAATAAGAGGATTAATAATTGATAGAGACTTTACAAAAACAGATAAGACATCTAGTGGATCTTTGACTGAAAGTCAACACCCATTTAAAACCAATTCAACGAAGAATCCTGGATGGATTGTGGAAATAGGTTTTATTTGCATGCTAATGTTAATTTATAGACGAAAAAAACACCTCTATCCTCTAAAAAAGATCAAATAGCCCCAACTAGGCGATAATTATGGGACGGATACGTAAATATAAGTTGAAGCAGGCAAAATATCAACTAGAGAAACTCGACACTCATCGATTTTCTTTTTTTTCCTCTACATTAAATGCATTGGACCAAATTATCAACCAAAATGCACCTGTTTTAATTGAAAAAAAAGGAAAAAATTATGGAATAAAAGTCTCTACAACAAAATATCCCGATAAGTTAAATTTAGTCTATAGAGAACGCGGTGGTGGCTTTCTTCCTTTCCTCAAAGCCCCAAAAACGATTCTTTATGGAATTGAATTCAGCTATGGCATTCCTGAAATAACACCTTGGTTCATTTCTAGTCAGGAAAAGGAATTAAACCTGGGAAAATTTGGTTTATGGAGAGAAAAACCTCGCCTTTGGGAAAGGATTCGCCGAAAAAAAGTAAAAATACCAAGAGGGATAGACGAACTACTTTCTGATTTAGGTAAAGATAGGAAATTAAGTGAAGCAATATCTAATCTAATTAAAACTACTGCTTCTCTTAAACCCGCAGTTACTTCCTTTGATTGTTTTCACAAGTGGGGAAAGAATACAAGACCGAATTTGGCAATGGTATTCCATTTTAATACAACAGATAAAGATCAAATCAGCCCTGAAAGAAATTCCCAAGCTTGGCATCAAGTTGTTAGAGCAAGCTGTTCTCTTCTTATGGCTGCAAGAGAATTAGTTGAAAGGTATCGGGCTCGCCATTATTGAGATTTAACACAGGAAATAACTCTCAATGTCAGAACGTTCTGAACAACACCCACTTTATGAAAAAGCGAAATCTGCACCAAATTTACCAGGTGTTTACTTCTTTCTGAACGCACAAGGGCACAAAATCTATGTGGGTAAGGCACGTTCTCTTCGGAAACGATTACAGTCATATTTCGGTAAAATTGTAGATCCAAAATTTCATTTCATGTTGGAAGAAGCAAATGATCTCGATTACGAAGTTCTTGATTCAGAGGATGATGCTTTACGTCGGGAAAGAGAATTAATTCCTTCCCGAATTAAACAAGAATTTGGGGCGGTTCCAACCCGTTATAACATACATTGGCAAGATGATAAAACCTGGCCATATCTTAAACTTACAGTCCAAGAAGAGTTTCCTCGATTACTTATTGTTAGAGATAAAGAGGAAGATGGAGCGTTATACATTGGTCGAAAACTCCATACAAATGCGGTTAGGCGGAGTCTAAAGACAATTAGGAAGTCTTTCCCAGTTTGTGTTTGTCAAAAACCATTAGACCTAAAACCAAGAAAACGCCCTTGTCTCGACTTCCAACTCGGTTTGTGTTCAGCTCCGTGCTGTGGGAAGATATTAAAAGATGATTATCAACAAATTGTTGGTAGGCTCATTAGTTTTTTCCAAGGTAAAAGAGAAGATTTAATGGAACCGCTTTATCTTCAAATGGGCGAAGCTTCCCAAAATTTAGAATATGAAAGAGCAGCATTAATCCGAGACAAAATTAAATTTTTGGAACTAGCATTTGGCGAGGAAGAACAGGCAAAGATTGAACGTGAAAAAGATTTAATTACCTTTTCTCGAAGTGAGGACCACTTTGGTGTATTAATAAATCAATTTCAAGAAGGAAAAATAATTGGATCATTTCAAACATTTGTAGAAGGAGTTGAAAATCTTCCAGATGAAGAAATTATGACTTCTTTCTTTCTTAATTATTATTTAGAATCAACATTTATCCCTAGTGAAATTTTAACTCCTGTCTTGCCATCTAATCTAGAACAACTGATTATTTGGTTTAATAAAAAAAAGCAAGAAAGTGTCGTCATTACTGACCAAGTACAACCTGAAGAAGAAGAGGTTTGGCGTCGAAGTACGAAAGAGATTGAAATTACAACGCGAAACCGAAGAGAAAATCTAGAACGCGAAAAAGAAAATCTATCTAAATCACTCGAAGGTCTTCGAGATGTTCTAAATTTAGCTGAACTTCCCCTTAGAATTGAATGTTATGATATCTCGAATATACAGGGATCCAATCCTGTTGGTTCGCGGGTTGTATTCCTAAACGGTCTTCCGAGCAAAAAAGATTATCGAAAATTCCGGATCAAAACAGTTGAAGGAATTAATGATGTAGCTATGATGCATGAGGTTCTTTCTCGACGTTTAAATTTTCTTAAGATCGATCCCAGTGACACTCCAAATTTAATCATTGTTGATGGAGGAAGAGGACAACTCAATGCCGCTGTAAGTGTTCTATCAGAGCTTGATCTTGAAAATATATTAGCTATCGGATTAGCGAAAAGGCTAGAAACAATATATCTCCCAAGCGACAAACCATCCACAATCAATCTTCCATTTGACTCTCCGGTTCTATTTTTACTACAAAGAATCCGTGACGAAGCTCATCGATTTGCAATTTCTTACCATCGACTTCTACGAGCGAAACATATGAAACAGTCAATTCTCGATGATGTCCCTGGAGTAGGGGAGAAACGTCGAAATGCAATTCGAGAACAATTTCCTGACATTCATTCTTTAAAAAATGCGTCTGTTGAGGATTTAGCTAAAGTATCAGGTGTTTCACGGAAACTAGCAGAAGTAATCTTCACACATGTCCGCTTTACTACTCAAAATGGAGGTTAATAAAGGAAAAATTTCTGAAATATGTTGGTTAGAGAGACATTCCTTCGAGAAATTGGGCTTTTTGTTTTAATAAAATTTCATAGACTCCATCTATATCATCGACAGTAATTACTAAAAGGTTATCAGGTTCTAAAGAATCCACAGTTTTCTTTACAGCCTCAGACTCATCTAGTATAATACTGATAGCATTTTCAGAGATTCCTTCTGAAATTAACTGATTTTTAATTATTTGCGCAACTTCGCCTGCTTCTCGCCCTCTTTTGTTCACATCTTCTTTTATGACAAACTCATCAAAGACCTTTGCAGCGATTTTACTCGCCTCATTAATTAACTCAACCGGTCTGTCTCCAGGCATGCTAAGAACGGCAATTTTCTTACGGTTCTCACCAAAAATTTTGGAAAAATCACATAGAGCGGTATAAGCCGCAGGATTATGGGCATAATCTGATATTACCTTGGCTCCTTTTATCTCAAAGAGATTCAATCTTCCAGGGGTTTGGAAATGGCTACTATGAAACGTTGCTAATCCCTGACGTATATTGTCAACCTTGGTTCCAACAGCAAACGAAGCAGCTACTGCGAATAACGCATTTTGAATATTAAATCGCGCAGCTCCAGAGAATGTAGCAGGGATAAGATCTACACGGATTACTGGTGTTCTTTTTCTTGGTCCTTCGAGTATAGAGATCATCTGATTGGATGTTAGAACGATTGCAGTACCTCCATCCTCAATATGATCCTCAATTATGTCTAGATTAGGATCCATACTTACAAGAATTCTCTCACCTGCTATTCGTCGCCTTATCTGATAAACAAGAGGGTCCTCAGCATTTATAATACCATAACCATCGTTCCAGATAACTTCGTAGATTAAACCCTTGACATCAGCCATGTCTTTGACTGTATCCACACCACGTAGTCCTAAATGGTCTGCTGAAACATTAGTAATAAGCCCTACATCACATTTATCGAACCCTATACCTTCTCTCAAGATTCCACCCCGGGCTACTTCAAGAACAGCGAAATCAATGTTTGGGTCACGAAGAACTAGATGAGCAGACCAGGGACCTGTCATATCTCCTTTCAATAATAATTTACCATCAATATAAATTCCATCTGTTGTCGTTAATCCGACTATTCTTCCTCGCATCTTTTGAATGTGGGCTATCATTCGGGCTACTGTTGTTTTACCATTTGTTCCTGTAACTGCAATAAGTGGGACACGACTAGGAGTTCTTTTAGGAAATAACATATCTATAATATGACTTCCAACGTCACGAGGGGTTCCTTCAGTAGGTTCAAGATGCATTCTAAGCCCTGGACCTGCATTAACCTCAATAATGGCTCCAGGGTTTTCCAGAGTACCAATGGGTTGTGTAATATCTTGAGCGATAATATCTACACCTGCAATATCAAGACCAATGACTTTTGCTGCACGACAAGCTATGTCGATATTATGAGCATGAACCAAATCTGTGATATCTATCGCTGTTCCACCTGAGCTAAGATTTGCAGTCTCTTCAAGGAAAGTTTTTTGACCTTCTTTTGGAACACTTTGAATGTTTAGACCTTGATTTTGCAAAATAACGTTTGTACCATCGTGCGTCTTAATTTTAGTCAGTACATTTTCATGTCCAATCCCTCGTCTGGGATCTTGGTTAGTAAGTTCCACGAGCTGTTCTACAGTATGTTTCCCATCTCCTACAACATGAGCTGGGATTCGATGTGCTGCTGCAATAAACTCTTTATTAATAACCAATAATCGAAAATCATTACCTCTCATAAATTTTTCAATAACAAACGCATGGCTAAAAAATTGAGCTGTTTCAACCCCTTTCTGAAGATCCTCTTCATTTTGGATGTTCAGAGTAACTCCTCGACCATGGGATGCATCTAGTGGTTTAGTAACGAGTGGAAAGCCTAAGCGTTTAGCTTCATCAACTGCCTCTTCCCAAGATCGGCAGACACCACCTTTAGGGACTGGAACACCAACATCGTACAATAATTGAGCAGTAAGTTCTTTATCTTGGGCTATGTCTACCGCAATTTGAGATGTTTCACTACTCAACGCTGCCCAGATCCTTTTCTGGTATTTTCCCCAACCAAGTTGTACTAGAGAGGCAGGTATGTGTAGAGATAAGCGTAACCATGGAATATTTCGTCCTTCTGCTGCTTTGACGATAGAAGTTGTAGATGGTCCAAACGCCCAATCACTTGCATTATTAGTTACTCGCTCGAATTCTTCGTCAAAGAATTTCTTTAGCTCTTCCCAAGGTGTCTGAGCGATAATTTTATTTAATATCTCCTTTGAAAAGTAGCCTGCCTCGATTCCTACTTTCTCATGGTTTTCATATTCAAAAATAACGTTATAGACTCCCCTCTGATCCTCAACTTGACGAGTTTTACCAAAGGAAACATCAGACCCAATTAGACTTTGAAGTTCAAGAGCAACATGTTCCATAATATGCCCCATCCATGTCCCATCTTCTAGTCTTCTAATGAACCCTCCAGGTTCCCCATATGAACAAGTATGTTCTTGGAGTGTAGGGATTAATTTTACTAAAGTTTCAGTGAACTTTGGAATTTTGTTAGATGGGTATTCTTCTAATTCTCCTAGGTCTATAACAAATCGTTGTACTTTCGAATAGTTCCAAATGTTTGGTCCCCTGAAGGTTTGACGTTCAATGACTTTTATTTCCATTTATAGTCCTCACAAACTGGGAAAACGGATCAAAAGGAGCCTTTTTCTGGTTTACATTAAGATTTCAATTTTGGCAAGGTTGGTTTAAAACTGGGTTTAGGCATGTTCTTCAATTGAGTTGCGTAGGGAGCAATGATTACTGTAAATATAAGTAAAAATGTCGCTCGAAAAGCTGGTGCATATTTCTCATTCTCCATGAAAAATTCTTCAATATGGGGTCCACCTAGCATAAATACCCAGAGCCCAGCAGCAATAGTCGAAACAAATAACTGACGAACTTCTATCATTTGTAAACCTTCCTTGAGAATATCTGTATATAGCAATAACCACACTGGAGTTGCGATTATCGCTATAATCCCAACTACCCAATAAATTTCCTTATCAGTATTATCAGCAACCAAAAAATTAAGAATTGTCGTATATGCTACAACTATTTCGCTTGGAATTAGCTTTAATAATGTATTAAGATACTGATCACCTTGTTTTACATTTCTTGGCATTACTTTTTTCTCCTAAACTCGTTTTGAGTGAATAAATGAAATGGAAAGAAGATGAACTTTTTCAATTATATAAGTATCAATGAAAGACTATTTCTTGTCTAAACTAATTAAACGATAATCTTTCATTGGTTTGAAATAATCCATTACATTGTGTGGTTCGTGTCACTAACAGTAATAGAGAAAATAGATATTCTATTTACGACGATGTCTTGTTTGATTAAATGCTAGAACTATAAATGCTAGAATTATTAAGCTTGTAAAACCCGGAGCTATAGAATCATCGCCATTTTCACTTTTTATCGTAATTATTACAGAATCACTTACCGAGTTCCCACTGCTATCATAAACCACAATAGTCAGTATGTAGACCCCGATTGTCATATTTGGAATTTCTTCAACAAATATTGTGATAGACGAACCATCCCAGACTCCTTCCTCTACAATCGAACCATTTACGGTAATATTGTAGTAAGATGGATTCCAGTCTTCAGGGTTCCACGTATAAACGTGACGAGTCCCTTCTTCTATAGTAATATCCTCTAATGAGTTGATTGTAGGATTTGTTACATCTGGAGTGACTGTAACAAGTATAGTATTTGAGTTGAAGTTTCCTCCTAGGTCAGTAGTAATAAGTGTTAGATTATTCTCACCAACAGGTAAAGACGAAAGATAATGCCTAACGTAAAGGGATCCATCGCAATATCCTTTACTATTTACTGCTCCGTTGATAAGGAGTTGGTATGTTAAAGGAGTGGAATCAGATATGGTCCAAATAAGACTACCAACTGGATTTCCAAATTCAATGGTAAATTCAGATGGTACAGGATGTATAATAACTGGATCATTTAAATCAGGGAAATCAAAGGGGACCATTCGGGGATAAGAATCGGGATGATCTGGATTTCCATTAGGATAATGAGGGTAATCCCCTATTCCATCGTTATTTTGATCAATCTCATCGTAATCATCCCAATAATTTCCTAGAGGGTAATCAACATGGTTCCATTTGGTATTAAAACCGTGATCGTTGGCGTGTTCCAAGTTTGAAATGAAATTATTCCCCCAAAAGCGATTATTCTCAACACCACTATTATAATTAAGTCGTACACCAGCACCATCAATATTAGAAATGGAATTACCAAAAAATAAACAATTACTTACATCAGATATAGCATGAATTCCATGACTTAAAGGCACACTATTATTGATCATATTATAACTAAAATTACTGTTTTGTACATCCGTTAGAGCTATTCCCTTACAAGTGGCGTAATTTATTGAATTGGAAGTAATTAGACAGTTATCAGACGCGTACAAATTAATTCCATCAGCATATTCAAAGAAATTATCATTCAAAATACATGAATCTGAATTATTCAAAAAGACTCCAGCAAGAGTAAAATTAAAGAAAATATTATTTTTTATCTTAATACAACTAGAAGATTCAACTGTTATCGCAGCGGTGTTAAAGATATAGTACATAGTATTCCGTTGAATTGTGACATTGTAGGTATTTGGACCAATTTGGATTCCAGTATCACATGAATGGATGGTATTATTGGTTATTACACAATTGTTAGCTTGCTGAAGCCACAATCCAACATGATTCCGGTAAATGGAACAGTTCCTTACTTCTATTGAAGAACTATTCATCCATAATCCTGAAAAAATTCCGTTAGATTCCGATCCATTTCCCGCCCAACTGAAAAAGCTGTTTTCAAGACAAATGGTACTTCCAGAATACGCCATAAGAAACCATTTGTAATCAGTATTCTCAGCAGTCACATTAGAATTACCCTTGATTGTTAAACTTCCTCCATTGTGTATGGAGATATTATAAAGCTGATTAGTTGTACCATTCATTAGTAGAGTTACATTATCAAGGGTAAGGCTTCCCCCATCCTCAATAATCAGACTACCATTAAGTACAATAGTCTGGCTTTGATTATAGTAAACTTCTCCACTCCCAATTATCCAGTCTCCCAATGCAGGTGGATTTGAATCAGCTGAACAAG
>JAEOTI010000478.1 GCA_016839955.1 Candidatus Hodarchaeota archaeon
AATATTTAATTTCGAACCTAATTCTTTAAAATGAATACGTGGATTATTTTTAAGAATTCGAGCTAAAAGCCGATCCTGTTTTGATATTTTCAATTAAATTGCCTTCACGATAATCGAACTTGTTCAATTATTTAACAATTAAACTAGAATATGAATAAATCAGGATTTACAAAATTGTCTATAAGAATTAAATATCCAAAAATTTAACGATGATATCTGATTAGTTTGATTATATTAAATTAAGAGTGGTTTATAGAAAAAATTTATTCCTAAGTGAAAAATGAAGAGTCAAGAGTGATTTATTTTTGAAGCGATTCAAAGTTTGCGTCTTTGGGATGCCCGCGGTAGGAAAAACATCTTTAATTCGACGATATACTGAACGTAGATTCAAAAAGGACTATATAGCCACTATTGGAGCCTCATTTTTCGTTAAAGAGTTAGAATTGGAAGGCGATAAAATCGAGATGCTTTTATTTGATTTAGCAGGACAAGATCGATTCTCATTTGTTAGAGCTCAGTTTTTTAAAGGGGCAGTTGGTGGATTGGGTACTTTTGACTTAACAAGAAAACACACAATCGAAGGTTTATCCCATTGGTTACCTGATTTTCGATCCCATTGCGGAGAGGCACCTTGGGTACTTCTTGGAAATAAATCGGATTTAGAAGATATCATTCAAGTTGAAAGAAAAGATATTACTGAAGATTTAACATCAAAAAAATTAGATGCAATCGCTTATTATGAAACATCTGCTAAATCAGGAGAGCAGGTCAATAAAGCTTTTGAAACAATAGCAACAGCAGCATTACAATATGCAGATATTGATAGAGCAGAATATACCAAATAAAAATCCGCAAAATTTAAATTAACAATAAGAAAAATATTTTGAGGAAGTAATTTGACTATTTATGCTGTTTGGGTAATTGCAGAGAGTGGAATACCCATGTTCAGTTTAACGATTGAAGAAGAACTCTCTGTTGACTCAGAACTAGTAGCAGCATTTATCAGTGCAATGCAATCATTCGTTAAAGATTCTTTTAAACAAGAGATCAATTTTGTTACAATGGGAACAATAACATTACATATTCGTGAAGGAAAACCACACACTTACATCATAGGTACCACAGCTGATATGGTATTTGATACTGTGACAATGTTAGACGAAGTAGAGAAATTTTTTCAACAATATTCGCCAAATGGAGCATTTCTTCTTCCCGAAGATGTTCAACAAACCGTGGAGAACTCCATCAAGGATATACTTCTCCGTCATGAAATCACTGAAGCACGTGGTTTGATTAATCCAAGAAGTGTTCCTAAAAGAACATTCCCTCTTGCTGCAATAGTCGATAGTACGATAAAACGCGTGTTAATTGATAAATTTGGACATGATGGTTTTGATTTTGTGAGTTATTGCGATAGTAAAACCAGTATCAATATTTTAGCTGAAATGGTTAGTATTCCAATTGAAAAAGCTATTGAAATGACTAACTGGTGTATTTCAGAAGGATTGATGGTGAAAACTGCCCAAATCTCTTCTGATGTAGAAATTCAACCATTAAAAAAGAAAATAATTAAAGACATTCCCGAATCTCAGAAATCTAGTCCTATTTATCAATATTTAACAGGAAAAAGTACTCTGGAGAAGACAATTAATGAAATAGTTGATAACGGGATTGAAATTTATGGTTGGTCAAGGGTCAGTGCGTGGTGGCATAGAAGAGCCATTAAGAAGGAACTTTCAACACTAAAATATCGAAAAATGACTGGCATTCTTCAAGATCATGACATTCCGACAACAAATGTTTTTTTTGACCGCCTTGAAACTGGAAAAGACTCTTAACTAAGCTATTTATTATATCTGAAGCAAAACCAATCTTGATTATACTCAAATTACAAACTAGTAAAAAATAAACCAAGTCGCCCACGAAGGATAGTAAAAGGTGTAGTCCTTGGATCAAAATCATACCAATCTTGAAGACCTAGAAGGGCAGTGGGCTTTCAAGATTTTACTTCTCGGGAACCTTGCAGTAGGAAAAACGAGTCTAATCTTTCGATTCGTTGAGGATTCATTTCGAACTAACTTTCAACCCACTTTAGGTGTCAATTTTTTATTGAAAAAAGTGTTTTTTGGGGAAAGTAATCAGATTCAGATCCAACTTCAAATCTGGGATATAAGTGGGTATATTGTGCATCAGCCAAGATCGATGAGTCGCGCATTTTATACAGGAGCAAGTGGAGTATTACTAGTTTTTGATTTAACACGACCTGAAACACTTCATGACCTATCAACATGGAAAGAACACACTGAAAGCTTTGAAAAAGACAACCCAATGGTTATGCTTGGAAATAAGAATGATCTGGAGTGGGATTCAAGCCTTACCACTAAGATAATTGAAGACCAGATGGATAAACTTGGAGCTATTGACTTAAAATTAACTTCTGCAAAAACAGGAGAAGGTGTCGTGGATTCTTTTCATACGTTGGCTATGTATTGTCTTAAAAGGAGTCTTGCAAAAGCCAAATCTTGATCTAAATGAAGGTTTAACAAAAATTCTACCATTTCGAATGATCAAGCAATAATTATGTTGTTTAATAAAATACCTTTAGAGAAGAAAAGATTGGATAATTGAAATGGTAGAAATGGGAAGACATACAGATATAGAATTAGTTCAAGATATGTTAAAATATCTAAAAGGTAGAAAGGGAATAGTTACGCAGGGACAACTCTGTACTAAGCTTGGAATAAACTCAGAAACAGCTGAGAAATGGTTGCAAATACTACATCTAGTAAAAAATGAATGTCCAGCCTTTGAATTTGGTAAGACCGGTAAAAATGGAATAGTAAGTGTAAGAGATTATGAAGACCTTTCAGGACCTATCAAGGGATTAGAACCTAGTGATGCACATGATTTTCTTGAGGAAATATTTGAGAAGTTCTTCAAGGTAGTTGAATCCAGAATTGATCAAACTACTGCAAAATCACTTAGAGATGAATTATTAAATGCGTTTTCAAAAGAAACACGGGGATTAAAGAGCATTCCTGCAGAAGAGCAACAAAGTATTATTGTTATATCAGAGAAGGTTAAACCAGTCCTCCGTTGTAAGAAATGCGGAGAAGAGCAACCATATCCAACCCATTGTGGAGAACCCATGGATTTTGAAAACGAGGAGTTTATATGTACCTTTCGAAACCAGTGTGGAGAAAAAATCAACATCCCTGTCCACTGTAAAGAACCGATGACAGTCATAATTACTAAATAAGTTGTTCGCTGACCTTTTTCAGGGAGCTGGGATAAAATCGGAGTATTCTTTCTCAACAGGTAATGCAGCAGCGCCTCGTCTAATATCTATTTCACCGATATCTGGGACTCTGTCCAATATTTCGCGAACTCTATTCCGAATAGTGACTGGTGTTGTCTTAGATGATTTAGCAACTTGTTGTTGAGTTCGACGTTCTCCAGTTTGCATTGATGCAATATAGACACAAGCAGCAGCTAAATTAATCGGATTCTTACCTGTTGCTAATTTTGCACCTATCACTAGCTCAACAATCTCTTTAGCACGAATACGAGTATGCATGGTAATATTAAGTTCTTCTCCAATCCGGTGAATTAATGCACCAAAATCCGTTGGAGC
>JAEOTI010000479.1 GCA_016839955.1 Candidatus Hodarchaeota archaeon
GTAAAGAAAAACCTAGGATTAAAAGATAAACAGTGTTACTGTACTTCAATATCAGAATCTGGTGCAAAAATACTTTGAAGATATTTATTCATCGGTCCTTCTTGGACTATAGTAGAATAATAAAAGAAAACTCAATTAGTATGTTAACTGGAAAGTATTTTTTTAGGTGTAATTGATGAAAGAACTCTCTCTTTTAGTTGCTGAATCGATTAAAGGCGATGTTGGCCGAAGTCTAGCACGAATTGACATACAACAAATGCATAATTTGAATCTAGAAACCGGAGATGTTGTAGAGATCGAGGGGGGGAAAAAAACTGGGGCTTTAATTATTCCAGGGCGTCCTCAAGACCGTAATAAAGAGGTCATCCGAATGGATGGTCTTCTCAGACGTAATGCTCAGACCTCAATAGGTGAGAGAGTCAAAATTAGAAAAGCTAAGACTGCTCCAGCGGAACACATTGTAGTCGCTCCTGTAGAAGAAGGAATAAGTCTCAGAGCTCCAGGAAAAGTCGTTCGTCAAGCATTAAGGGGCAAACCGGTAACAAAAGATGATCTTGTCAACATTTCTGGACCAATAAGAAGAGAACCGGTCTCATCATCCGCTGGACAAGGAATTGATGAATTCTTTAGTCGTTTTTTTGGTGCATCCCCAATTGCTTTAGGTGAAATTGGATTAGTAGTTATTTCAACGAAACCAAACGGATTAATTATAATTGATGAGCAAACTAGAGTTGATGTTCTAACTGAAGCGCCTAAGCATTTACAACAGATTTCCCGGATAACCTATGAGGATATCGGAGGTTTGGACCAGGTAATTCAAAGAGTCCGAGAAATGATTGAACTTCCCATGAAACATCCAGAATTATTCCAAAGATTGGGTATCGACCCACCAAAAGGAGTGTTACTCCATGGACCTCCAGGAACTGGAAAAACATTACTAGCAAAAGCTGTTGCAAACGAGTCGGGAGTGAATTTCGTTTCATTAGCGGGACCAGAAATTATGTCCAAATTTTATGGTGAAAGCGAACAACGTGTGCGCGGAATATTTGAAGACGCAGAGAAGCATGCCCCTAGCATCATTTTCATAGATGAGATCGATAGTATTGCTCCAAAACGTGAAGAAGTCACTGGAGAAGTCGAGAGACGAGTGGTAGCTCAATTATTATCATTAATGGATGGATTAAAGGGAAGGGGTCGTGTCATTGTTATCGGAGCAACAAATCGTCCAAATGCTTTAGATCCTGCTCTAAGAAGACCTGGTCGATTTGATCGAGAAATTGAAACAGGGGTTCCTGATAAATCTTCTCGTTTAGAAATTTTAATGGTTCATACGAGAGGAATGCCGCTTTCTGATGATGTGGAACTCACAAGCCTTTCAGATAGAACCCATGGGTTTGTTGGTGCGGATGTTGCTGCTCTAACACGAGAAGCAGCCATGCATACACTACGTCGCCTTTTACCAGAAATTAAATTTGAAGAAGAGACTCTACCCCCCGAAATTTTAGCAAAACTTGTGGTAACAAGGGAAGATTTCGAGGAAGCTTTGAAAAGCATTGATCCATCTGCGATGCGAGAAGTCCTTATCGAAATCCCAAATGTCTTTTGGGAAGATGTTGGCGGGTTAGATGACGTTAGACAAAAACTGATTGAAATGATTGATTGGCCTATTCGCAGGCCTGATGTTTTTGATAAACATGGAATTGACCCACCACGCGGAATTCTTCTTTTTGGAGCGCCAGGAACAGGAAAAACACTTCTCGCAAAAGCTGTAGCTAATGAATCTGAGGCAAACTTCATAGCGATAAGAGGTCCAGAAGTTCTCTCAAAATGGGTAGGAGAATCCGAACGCGCAATCAGAGAGATTTTCAGAAAAGCTAAACAGGCTGCTCCTTGTATAGTATTTCTTGATGAAATTGATAGCATTGCACCAATGAGAGGTGCCTATGAAGGTGGTAGTCATGTCACTGAAACAGTGGTGAATCAACTTCTATCTTCAGTTGATGGTATCGAAAATATGGCTGGTGTTGTTGTAATCGCGGCAACGAATCGTCCAGATATGATTGATCCCGCTCTTATTAGAGCTGGTCGTTTTGATCGATTAATTTTAGTACCTGGTCCTGAAGAACCTGCTCGTCTAGAAATTCTGAAGATTCACACACGAAATATGCGACTAGCAGACGATGTTAACCTTCCTCAGCTTGCAAAGCGTATGGAAGGGTATGTTGGTGCAGACATTGAAAATGTTTGTAGAGAAGCAGTAATGATTGGACTAAGGAAGAATATGGAAACAGATTCCATTACTGTACAAGATTTTGAAGATGCACTTGAAACTGTTCATCCCAGTATTACTCCTCAAACAAGTGATTTCTATAAACAATTAGAAAAGAAACTTCTGGGACGAGTTGTCAAGAGTGATGAACGCCGTGAGCCTGGTTTGTATGCATAGTTATTTCTACATATGAAATTTTCAGGGTGTACCGTATTTCATGGTTTTACAATCGGATATTCAAGCATTAGAATCTGCTTCAAAGGAAATCAAAACAATTTGGAAATGTAGAGAGGAAGCTCTCATTGAAAGACTAGGATTTTTTCAACCTGAATGTGTTGAAAATACTCAAACTTGGTTTTTGGATGATATCAGATATTGGGGAATAAAAGCTTGTCATTCTTTTATTCAACTGACTCCTTATCTCCATCATACACCTGCATCTTTACGAGCTTTATTTTCAGTTCCAACAAGGTCCCACCGAAAAAAGGGTAAACACAGTTCAAAAAGTCTCCGAAACACCGCTGAAAAACTTGGACTTTCTCCTGATTGGGAAATCATCGTCAATCTCATCTCTTTCATCGAAAATAATGATGAATTACCTTCGAAATATAAAAAAATACTTCTGAGAAGGTTAAATGAGATCAAAAGTCGTAGTATTCATCCGTACTTCATCGAATCTGAACCCGACCATTCTGATGAATCTTTGGATAGACTAAAAGAAATTTTAAAATCAATGTTTCCTAATTTAGAGGAAACTAACTCAATACCAACGTTTGAATCTGAATTGACTCCTGATTTAGTTTTTTACACAAATCAAAACCAAATATATGTTGAATTGAAAGAATGGGGCTCTGAGTTTGTATTATTGTTCAAACCATTTCTACAGGTCCTATCTTATAGCCTTGAAACGAATGCTGTGATATTTGTCCTTAGTGGATATCCACCAACGTTGTTTGATAAAATAAATGGATTAAAGAGTGGTAATGCGCTTTCAAAAGAATTAGAACCAATGTTTTTAGAAGCAAAAAGTCGAAAACGATCTAATGAAAAAATTCGTAGTGATCTCATAAATTCTCTAAAAAAAGTTGAACCTTATGCTTTAAGGATTCAAGAGAAGTGTGCTTTACTAACAATTATTGAAGAACTTAGTGGAGAAGAATTAGGGATTTCTTCAATGGAATATTCTTGTTCTCGAAAAATCCAATTAATTCTTCAAGAAATCACTAAACTAGTTAATATTCATCATGTAAACATAGAAACAAGTAATATCTTAGATATAGATAAAATAATTGAAAATAAGAATCTCAATATAATTGTTTTGAAAGGATTTTCTTAACATTCTCATTTTTTTTATCATTAATATTGAAGATTTTGTATAATTTTCTTATCATTGATATAATTCGGGGCGACGATCTCTTAGAATTGGTAATTTGAGACGATACGAATCTAAATCAAATGCTGAAACCTTAATAACTTTGATAGTCTCTATATCCCCTAACTGCGCTAAAATTTCTCCTGTAGGCGCTACAGCAATGGATTGTCCCCCGAAATCGTTATTTGGGTCTGATCCAATCCTATTTACTGCAATAACATAAGATTGATTTTCGATAGCTCGTGCCTTGGCTAAAGAAAGCCAGTGATCAATCCTCTCAGCAGGCCATTCAGCGGGAATCATGAAATAGTTAGATCCCATTATTCTTAATTGCCGAAACATTTCAGGAAATCGTAAATCATAACATGTAGCTAATCCTGCTGATATGAATCCGTGATTGCTAGATTCTAGAGGTAAAGTAACAACCTCTAATGATTTCCCTGGTTGAAAATGCTTATGTTCGTCGAATAATCGTATAAGATGAACCTTATCATAAACTGCCACTATTTTTCCCTCTTGATTAATGACAAACAATGAATTCGAAAATTTCTGTTTTCTTTGAGTAATACAAGTGCCAATAACGATAGTTTTTGTTTTTAACGCAATATCACAAATTGCTTGTATTTCATTGGAAGAGTGAAGATTTAACGCTAACTCAGTTTTATTATCTAGGTCGTAACCTGTTAGAAAAAGCTCAGGAAAAACCAAAATGTCCGTATTTGGATGACCTTCTATAATTCTGAGAACTTTTGACAAATTTACTTCAATATTTCCAAATTCAAGATCGATTTGAACAAGCCCTATCAGGACCTCTGGAAGCAATTAGTTCACTTTCAGATTATTTTTTACTCGCTAATTGGAGTAGGAGGTATTGGGGGGCCAGCTAAGTCTGAAGCTTCTCTTTGAAACAGGGAAGTATAATGTGACAATAAATATGTAGCAAGAATGATTATGCCAATTCCCCCTGCAGTTGCAGTTGATTCAACAATGAACTCTAAGAATCCTACTGCTTTAGGATCATAACCCCAGACATATTCTAAATCCAAAACAAACGCAAAAACATTCCAAAAACTATGAAGTGCGATTGGATATGCTAAATTACCTGAAACTTTCATAGCATACCCAAATCCTATACCCGCAATCGTAGAAGACACAAAAATGATCATCACTGATTCAGGATTAATTGAGACAAAGAATAAAACGTGAATAAGACCAAAAGCACAAGATGCTAACATAATAGCCCATTTGGTACCGTAAGCTTTCTCAGTTTGGTTCTGAATATATCCTCTAAAAATAAGTTCTTCACCAGGACCCACAAAGAGGATTTGAAAGGCTATAAGAAGCATTTTGTCTTGGGTTGAAAAAGTTATTACACGTTCTTTTGCTACATCACCAGCAATTTCTAACGAAGCGGTTATGAGCAAAGCAAGCATACCAAGAACAGCACCCAAAATTAAGAATGGTATGATTTTGTTTTCAAGTTGCAAACCTAGAGAGCTTAGGGAAATCCTCTGCCATTTTAAAAAAAAGAATGTCAAAACAAACGCAACAAGACCGATGATAGTGAATTTAACTAAGGTGACATTAATATTATTCCACTCGTAATCTTCTAAAAGTAAAACTTCAGCAATGTACTGAAAAGTGTATAAGAGCGTTGCTACAACAACAAAAAAGAAGGCAGTTGAGAAGAGAACTTTTTCCTTAGGATAGGACATACCAACAAGCTCCAATAGTATTTGATTTTATCTTCCGGCTTTTTGCTTTTCCATGAATTCTAATACTCGTAACCCAAGAAATTCGAAAGCAGCATCTACATTAAGACCGGTTTTAGCTGATGTTTCTAAAAACGGTACCTTGAATCCAAAGGGTTCAGTTTCTTGAGTTAGCTTACTTGCAAATTCCTGTGCAACTTCATTTGTAATGTGGTTGGGAAATTTATCTTTAAGATCTGCTTTGTTTCCTAACAAAACTATAGGAATGACGCCTCGTCCATTATTATTCCAGTATTCTTCAATCCAAACGCTTAAGTTCTTGAACGAATCAGGTCGTGTACAATCAAAGAGTACTAAAGCACCTAAACAATTCGCATAATAAACTGAGCGAACCGCTCCGAAACGAGGTTGGCCCGCTAAATCCCAAATTTGAAATTTGATATCCTTTTCACCAATATGTCTATCAGCAAGAGCAAAGTCTGCTCCAATGGTTACCATGTAATTTGCTTTGAAACCTCGTCCCAAATAACGTTCACGAAGAGCAGTCTTGCCTACGGCGCCATCCCCCATTAGTACCATCTTTAGCATAATAACCATTAGTATTTCTACGCTCCTTGGTCGTTTATTCTATGGTTCTATTTCCTCAGGGGATTTGATAATTTTTTCACCATGTTTTGGAATAACAAGGGCCGGATTCCCGCGGACTAATAAAAAGTACTTTAATCCTTTGATATCTCTTGAAGAAAGACTTAAGTGTTGGCATTCAGTTTCATCAAAAGCAAACCATACATAAAGGCGTTTCTTCCTGAAAAAGGATCCTTTTTCTCCTACAAAATCAACAGTTTGAGCGACATTTGGAACTTTAACTTCTTGTTTGAATTTGTACCCCTCATCACCCAATCGTTGAGCAATCTCTTGGCGAAAGATCGTACTTCTAACCTCATCTGCTTCGCGAGCATATTTGTCTTTTTCAAACTCACTTCCAAGGGAAGCAAAACATTCACTAGTTCCGTTTAGAGCATCTGCAAGAGCTTCTAAGTCAGTATTTCCCATCGACTGAGCTGATTTCAATGCTTGAGAAGCCAACAAGTAATGTGTGACGGCTTCTTTGTAATCTTCTACTCCATTTAAGATTTGACCTGCAGATAACTCAAGAGATCCCTTTGTTTTTTCCACTTCTACCATCTGTGCAGTATCTAAATCTGTCTCTCCACGCTGCTGCAGTTTTGTCAATTCTTGTTGCAATAGAGTTACTGCTTCATTTGTTTGTCCGCTGGACGCGAGTGACTTAGCCCGCTCAATAACTTTGTTAGCGGTCATATTTCTGTACTCCATAAATGAGTCTTTTAGTAATTATCAGGAAGAATTTATACTATTAAATAGATTTTATGATTTGCATATATCAATGTCGGGAAATGTTCTGATACTTGGGCATGAAATGTTTAACTGTTAAAACTCATTGGCTTGAAAAAACATCAATGGTTTATCACTAAATAAGGTTAACTTCAGTAAAAAGCTGTTTTAATGTCAGAAACGATTTATAAGGTAAATAATCGTTTGATTAATTCGAGGACAATATTGTGGGAACGCGTCACCAACATCAATTCACAAAAAAGGTGGTAGAAGAATACATACATGAGATTCTCCAAAAAAATCGTCCTCAATCAATAGAAGATTTAGTAGTTCTCCTAAAGGAACGAAAAGTCCCTAAAGAGTTGTCAATTGAAATAATTAAGACTATGATTAATAATGGTGAAATTGATATTCAAAAATCGCAATCTTCTTCACCAAATAATTTTTTAGAGTATTTTGGTCACCCTAGATACAAAATTGAATCAGCTCTGATATTAATTCCAAGTTTCCTAATATTACCTCTAGTTTTCATATCTGAGAATAGTCCTGATAATGATGTACTTTCCTTAACCCGAGCAATTTTGGGGTTGACTTTTCTTTTATTTACGACTGGATTCAGTTTAACTGCTCTACTGTTTCCCACAGAAGAGAGTATAGATGATATTGAACGAGCAGCCTTAAGTTTTGGACTTAGTTTAGCAACAGCGATCCTAGTCGGTTTAATTCTTAATTATATTTGGGAAATATCTCTATATCCCATTTTATTATGTTTAGTTAGTTTTACATTGACAACATTTCTTTTAACCATGGTCTTCCGAATTAAGGGTCCTTTTGCTTATCAATCATTTTCTTTGAGATCTATCAGATGGGTCAGAAAGACCACTCAGGAAAGAAGGTATCCAGAAGTTTCCTCCTTAAGTGATTATTTTAAAATTCGCTATTATTCCACAGAACTCTTCTTACTTCTTTTCTTTACATTTACTTGTATTTCTTTATTTCTAATTCCGTTTTTCCTCTCCGATCTTCAAGATATTAACCTATTTTTTTGGGTATCTGGATTGGTTACTTCACTAATCCTCAATGGTTTAGTCACTCATCTGGTTATACAAACGTGGTCAATTTCAGATCAGATATTAGAAAAGATTCTTATTAGCTTTGCAGGATCACTTTGTATTGCTTTAGTCGTAGTAAGCATTACTTTTCTTCTAGAAAGTATATTCAACCAAATCGATTTAATATTCTTTTTCTTAGGAGTAGAACTTATATTAATTTATGAAGCAGTTATAATGACTATTTATTTAAGATTCAGTTCGACAGGCAAGCCAGAAGCTTAAAAGGTATAGTTTTAAGGCTTTTAATTGGTCGAGTTAATTAATTCACGAATCATTGGTCCAAGGTTCTTAGCTACAAATGGTTTTGTGATATATCCATCTGCACCTGCAAGTCTAGCTTCTTCTCGATACTTATCACTCACTTTCGCAGTGAAAACTAATATCGGAATATTGTGAAAGAGTGGATTTGATTTTATCTTATTTATAACTTCAAAGCCATCCATTTTTGGCATTTTCAGATCTAAAAGGATAAGGTCTGGTTTATTCCATTTTTTTGAAATAAGACCGTTCCATAGTTCTTCTCCATCATATGCACAGAAGATTTCTGCTCCATTTTCTTCGAGGACCATTTTAGTGAGTCCAACAGCATCTTCTTCATCATCCACTATAAGAATTTTAATGCCTAAGAGAAGATCTGGTGCTGAATGATTTTCGTGAGAGCTGATTGGCATTTTTGAGTCCAGATTGGAATTTTTGTTTAGGAGATATCACATAATCTCTCAACATGGTTCCTATTAAATATGTGTGAACTACTCCTTAATGAATTGAGAAGCTTCCTGTTTCCGCGACGAGACTTACGCGAACGTAGGATAGACTATCAAAAAAGTCCACCATGCGCTGCGTAGTGGTCTTGGTCTCCACAGGCATCTCAACGATCTGTTCCGGATCGCGGGAAGATTTTTTCCTCAAGCCTTCCTTTAGGAGATTAATTGCAGCGTTGTAGTCCCGATCCAGCGTGAGTTTTTGACGGTGTTTACAGCCTGAACAGTGTTGCGTGGACGGGAAAAATCTGTCGATTTCGATCGGAGTCCGGGTTCGTTCTCCTAGAATCCGAAAAAACGCTCCGAGCGAGAGGTCGAGTATTTTTTTGCCCCACAACCGTTGCCAGGCTTTCATGTTTTCATCTTGAAAGCAGATGATTCCATAGTTACAACAGAGATATGCTATGAGTTGATTACGAATGTCAGTCTTGATATTCTGTAAAATTAGTGAGAATAATTAGTTCTTTTCTTTTGAAAAAAATGTGTAATTTCAGGAGTAAAATTAGCAAATATAATTATTTCTCTTTTTTAAAATTTAAGTAAGACTTTATCTTCAATTCTTCTGAAATACTAACTTACCCTTTGTTGGAGTTTTACAAGAGTCATTTATTGAGCTTTGAGATATATTCAAGACATCTTTTAAGAGGTTTTACATTTTCTCCAAATGAAACTTGATTTTGTTTCAATCGAGCTTAAAAAGAAATCTTTATTTTCATATTAACTATAAGAATTATCAGAAAGAATATATCCTGAGGCTTTTCTTTAATGCGCTCAAGGACTACAACAACCAATTCTAAGGTTGAAGAGTTCATCGAAGTTCATAGATCCATTCAAAAAATCTCTAATGAACTTTTAGATATTGATCAACGCCTAGAAGTTTTATTAGTGGAAGCAAGGAAATCCCGATTCAAAGAACAAAAGATTCAGATCAAAACTGACACAGGTTTCGCAGTTCGACGACAAGAAACTTTGTTAGGTCCTCTTTTAGATGCAACAAAAAAATCTCTCAAGTTAATCCAAGCAAATTCTTTAGACTTACTTTCTTCGCTACATTCGCTAACTGGAGATCATCCCGATATTCAACAAA
>JAEOTI010000480.1 GCA_016839955.1 Candidatus Hodarchaeota archaeon
CGGGTTCATGGTATGAAGTTGAAGAAGGGCCCGAGATACTTATTGGGAAGGAAGGCTGGCTGTGCCCTGCAACACTCAAATATTTCACCGACTATCCTAGTGAATTGTACATCTACGTTGAAGAACTTAGATAGTAGATTGAAAAGAACACTTTTTACTTCATAAAACCAGCAAATTCTTCCAAAAATTTCGTTAAGTCTTGGTTATACTCAAAAATCCTTATGGGTTCTCCAATATCTTCTAATTCCGTATTTATATCTGTAATATTATCATGTTGTAATTTTTCAACAAATAAAATTCCACTGACACTCAAATCGGAAGAAATTGGTACTTTTGATAAGACATACTCTTTTGAATCATTTCTTCGGATTAAAGCCATATAAGTCAATAATTGTTCTAATCCTTCGTAAATATACTTCTGATCCCTAGTGTATTTCACCTCTGCAATAAGAATTTTCTCTAAAAGCAGTGTATCGGAATCATATGCCTCAATAAGAATATCGGGCCGTCCTGCCCTTAAAAATTCATTTTTTTTAAGAGAACCATCATTAAATACACTTCTGATGAGTTCTTGCTTCTTTTTTACAGCAGAATAATATCTATAGAAATATCTCATGGATAATTTGTTAAAATCCTGAAGTAAATCATCAAATTTCGCTCTTTCTAAAAAAAAGGTTCCATTACCAAATGAATTATGGAAAATCTGATAGAAACTATTTCCTATTTCCCATTTCGCGATTAAATTTGTATGATGATCTTTTGGAGTTTGTATACTTGTTTGAAACCTTTGTTGGTTCTTAAAAACTTTTAAAATCTGAATAATCCAATATAATTCAAACAATACTGACACTTGATCAGGATTAACAATAAAAACCTTCAAAAATTGTGAAAGGTCTTTTTCCATAAAGATATTTTTTTGTAAGGCTTGAAATTTATCCTGAAGATATGCAGCATGTTTATACAGCTTCCTTCGTGATTTTTTCACATTTTGAATAATCCGAGAATTTAGTTGGACTTCAATTTGCCTTAAATGCCTTAAATACGGATTCTTATAAAACACAAAACGAAATTTTTCCCAAAGTTTTGTATTCCGAATTTTTTGGGTCCAAAAGTATGATTCGCGAATAGCAAAGTCAATCTCATTAAAACTTGATCTCAAGTTTTGTAATAATTTCATTAAAACAAGATTCTCTTGTATCTCAAAATTTTTTTCAGGTTCAACTACTGCAAATATATTCTTATGTACAAACCCTTCTTTTGCTCTTAGATTAATTGTTTGCTGCCAATTGATACTTCCACCCTTAATCCTGTCGGTTTTAATTAGATTAAATACAGATGAATGTTTTATCCTTCTTGTCTCCTTTTTGAGAACATCTAGGAAATTAAGAACATCATCTTGAAATAGAAACTGAATTCTTAAAAGTTTAATAAAGTCTGCTTGGGAAAAATTAAGGTTTAGCTTATCACATCCCGATTTATAGTAAAATCCTCTCTTTAAATAAAAAATTAAATCAGTTCCAATATCCTCTAACATTTGATCTGGTGTTGTTTTGGTCATTTTTTATCATCAAAGAGATCATGAAAATAACTTAGTTTTCAAGAGTAATTGTAAGATCAAAAAACTCATTAATGTAATTAACTAGATCTTCTCTCTCAATACTGTCAAATTTCACACTGATAGATATGATAAATTCTGCAAGTCGTTCATCTTCTAAGCCTTCTAATTGAGGAATAACAAAGAGTTTTAATACTTCCAAAAAGTTATCTTCAGAAAAACCGTAATCAATTATATCTTTGATTACAGCGGGACCGATTTTTCTGTATTCATTGATGGTTTGCCAAAGTTCGAACACTGTTTCAATTCCAGTATTGTCAACATCAGGTTCAAATTCCCATGCTTTGAGATAACCTTGAATAATTTCAGGATTATTTACATTCTTTGGAATATCAAGATAAACAAAGGCGAAACGACGCATAAAGGCATAGCTCATTTCGTATAACGAAGATTTATCGAATGTATTCATGGTTGCGATGATTTTCCAATCTTGTGGAACAATGTAAACATTTTCAGCCCTTTTCTGGTCTTCTGTTGTTAATTTTTCTTCTGGTATTATTTCAATAGGTTTACCATTCCTAGTGTAAGGTAATACTACTCGATCTCCTGCTAAAACAGTAAAAAAATATCCAAAAGCTTTATCAATATCAGCACGGTTAATTTCATCAATTATTAACCATTTTGCCAGTTGATTCTTAGGAAAACATTGAAGAAATAATCCTGGTTTGAATGAAATATTATTTGAGTCCTCTTCTGGAAAATATGAACCAATAGTTTCTGAAGTTGTCCAATCCGAAGTTGCTGTTGTAATTGTGCATTCATCTCCACGAAATTGTTCCACAATATCTTTAGCAAGTTTTGTCTTACCTGTCCCAGGTGGACCAATAAGAATAATATGAAAATTATTTGCTATAAGTTTGGTTATATTATATTGTAATTTTTCCTGGATATCAGGAGTAAAATAGAGGAAATCTGGTAATAAATACTCTAGATCATCAAATTCATCAGATATTTCTTCCTCTTGAGTTATTCTAGCTTCCCATAAAAGTTTGTTAATTAAATCAAACTTATCTAGTTGTAACAAATCCTTGATTTCTTTCATTATTATAAAGTCTCTCAAAAAGATAATTGTTTTATGTGAGTATTTTTCAAGATCCCTGATATTCCAATATTTGATGGCTTTGTTCATTGCTACTTCTTTTTGATTTTCATTCAAATCTAACATTTCTTTCATTGGTTCAGTAATGATTGGATATTCTTTTGGATTGAATAGAACCAAGAATTGTGAAAGAGTATGATTGCCTATGCCTTTGATTGACAGGAATTCTTCCACTCTATCTGGAAATTCCATTTCCCCATAGTATAATCTTCTTAACTTTTTATTAAAGAAATCAAGATCACTAAACAACTTATCCTGCAAACCAATGTTTCTAGAATAACGTCGCATATATTCAAACATTTTCTTGAAGTGAGAATAGTTAAAATTACCCCCAGCTTTAAATTGAACAACCTCTAACATCTTTTGGAATTCAATTTCTGCTTTCATAGTATTATTGTTCCAATTTCTAATGTCTTCCCTTAGCAAATATTGTTTCCAATCTAGAAGCTTATTATAAAGCTCATCAGAAATTATTTCTCCTTTCTGATTTTGTCCTTTTTTTTCAATATCAATTCCCAATTCAGTTTCAATCACTTTTTTAAAGAAATTCCATCCTTCAGGTTCGGGAATTGGAAAATAAGTTCCTGAGGTTCCAAGGTCACCTAAAAACTCCTCTTCATAACCTTTCAAATATTGAATTTCTTCCATAGTTATGATTTTATCAAGGATTTGATAATATTCTACGTGAATCTCATCGGAGGGTTCTTCATCAATTCCTTTAACGATTTTACCGTAACCTGCTATTCCACTATTTTCCCCTGATTGCCAAAAAATGCAGTACTCTCCCTTTTTAATCTGTTTGACGTACTTCCTAAACCGTGGTTTTTCAGTATTGGTTTTAGCACCCCACCATTCTATTTTTGATATCTTTGCGTGTTTTTTAAGAGAATATTTCTCTGGATTATGCTGTATAAACCATTTAGTCATTTATTTCCCTCTAGATGTATTTGGGTTTTTTTTGGATTTTCCTTCTTGTTATAACTTCCTTAAAATCTTCAGACATTGAGAGAGATTTAAATGGGTTGTTTCGATGGAGTTAAATGAAATCCCGTTCTTCCATCTGAGATATTTACGGATTTATGTACACCATATAGATACCCTTCTTTTTTGAGCTGTTTCTTTTCATCCAACAACATCCCTATTGTAAGAAGACAGATTAGTCCACAATGAATCTTCTTAATAACTTTTTTAATTTGATTCAATATTATCATGAATACCGATAAATCCCATTAAAATTGGTATTTTAAGTTATTAATTCACAACTTCAACAATTTCTCCACATTCAGGACAAATAGGAAGGTAGTGTTCTTTCTCGGCTTTTTCATCATCAAATTCGTACCCACAGTTTAAGCACTGAAATTTCATGAAACAAACTCTTCTTTGGTCATCGGTCCTCTCAAAACTTTGGTAGCTTCCTTGAAAGATCCCTCGCAAACTCCTCTAAAATGGTAATAAATTCTTTGGGCACTTCTTCTAGTTCTATCATCTTTTGAGCAATTAATCTAGCATAGTAAGGATTATAATACTTTCGTTTGGTCAGTTCTTCATTATAATCAGGTCTATCTTTGTTATCAGTATAATGCTGTGCACGGATGATTTCCGTAAGGTGCTCTTTTAGTGGAGCATAAGTATCCATGAATAGCTCTGACCGAACAATGTCTTTCGCCTCAGGAAAGACTTCTATAACAGCTGCATCACTAAAATAATTTTCCAATTCTCTCCTTCGAAGGATTTTCACCTGACCATCCAATTCGGTGGTAATCTTCTGGACAATATCTTTTGCTCTTCTCTTAAACTTATCATCTTCAGCAGATTTATCACTATCAAGGATGGCATACACATGATTGCAGAGGTTCAGACAATCCTCTGCTCGAAATTTCTCAATTGATGGGAGTCCTCCCAAAGGCACAAAGGTAAACAGATATTTCTTCCACGCAGGAGGTGCTTTTGCTTCAGCCCAGAGAGTAAACACTTCATAGTCACACACACCCTCTACAAATACTAATGCATCGCTGTTAAGATAATCACTACCTCGAATTCCTAGTTGGGTAATGATTTCTCTTGACCGTTGAGGGATTGTAAGCAGAGTTTTACCATCTCTTTTTTCTACTAAACAGACATTATCACAGGTGCGATCGATGAAAATAGTTGAATGTGTAGTAAGAAATATTTGCTGTTTTTCATTTTTTAGTATCTGAAAGATTAGATCCAACATATTTCGTTGTGCAGTAGAGTGCAAAGAGATTTCTGGTTCTTCAAAAGCAATGATCAAGTCGACAGGAGTTTGCCCACGAGCATAATATTGAGCTAATGCGAGGATAAGAAAATTTTGGGTCCCTGCTCCTTGAAGGAGAGCAGATAATAGCGAATCACTAGCTGTTGTTTTGACTAACACATTCGGAGACAGGGCTTTTTTAAGCTCAATATCTGACATATCAAAAGATAACTTTTCAAAATCGTCCACACGGTGCCTTAGAATGTCGCTGATTTCTGTTTCGATCGTTTTACTGCGTTCTTTAAGAATAGATTCAATTGATTTAAGGTTCGTTTGAATGCTTTGATCATCCGTGGCGATTCGATCATCCAACAATGGTAACACAAGATCTTGAATCAAAGATCCCCGTTTGAACTTACTTTCATCAGCCAAATTCCGCAAAGCGGGAACATAGTAATATTTCGGGAAACATTGCTTTAAGAAGGATCGCAGTTCAGTTATTCCAGAAAAAGGGGGTTTGTAACTCTTGAGATCCTCTCCATTTAAGAGTTCTGCAGGACTACTGAGCTTATAGCTCGTACCGTCCTTGGTTATGCTGAAACTTTTACTAAAAGTTAGAATATCTGTGTCAAGATTGAGGTTCTTCTTAATTTCTGGACCTATCTTCTCAAAACTTACACTGATTTCAATTTGATCTCCCTCTTGAGTAAAGTAGGGAATATCAGCGACATCAGGTTTACTACTATTGAAAAAAATATCAAGTGCTTTTAAGATGTTAGATTTTCCCGCGTTGTTCCGACCAATAAACACCATCAGATTTTCACAGTTAATCTCATTAGTGTCAGCAATTGAACGAAAATTGCGTATTCTAAAAGATGTAATCTTCATCATACCCATCCTCACGTCACGAAAGGTTAAAATATATAACTTTGAACCTCGCCTCTCAATTTCAGACTAATTTTTGTTATGGAATTCTCTCCTAACTTAAATGCATTTAATTAGTTTCATATTAATAGTTTTAAATCTTTCTAACTTTGTATAATTCAATTGTTGTAAAATAAAGATAACTCTTCATTCTTTATCAAAAAGAATCTCTTATGACCTAAGAAATTCAGTGAAATATTCATGATGCTCGCGTGGTTACGTTGAACCTAAGTTTTATTCCTAGCTAGTTTTATATATCTCTGAAAACCGTGTTCAGAATCATAACAATTCGAACCTTTTTCAGGAGAGGTAGAAATGAAGATCCTGCACACAGCGGATTTACACTTACAAGAGAAGAATCCAGAAACAATGAAAACCTTAGGATTGATACTTGATCTCGCAAAAAATCAAAATGTAGATCTTTTAACAATAGCTGGAGACTTATTTGACTCCCCACAAGATGCGGAGAATTTAAGAACCAGAATCAGACGATTATTCAGTAATCTCGATTTTC
>JAEOTI010000806.1 GCA_016839955.1 Candidatus Hodarchaeota archaeon
CTTAGGAGCAACAAACCGAAATTTCCCTAAAAAGTTACTTAAAAATTTACTAGATAAGTCCTGAGAATTTGAAAAATCATCAAAAATTTTGTAAATATTCCATAAGTCTCTATTGGGGATTATATATACTGTGGCGTTTTTAATTTTCTTCTTGTATTTATGATCAAAAGTAGATAGAAACTGCTTTTGTTTCATACTCAGAGGTTTTTCTGTTTTGTCGGTTAATCTATCTACACCGATTGATTCAAGAACTTTACTCACAAGAAGTTGAAAAGCAGTGTCAACATTATAACCTGTTTTTGCAGAAGTGTCAATATATGTCAGACCGTATTTTTCACATACTTTGTCAATCTCATTAAATTGCACATATTTTTCTAGATTCTCTTGGACTAGATCACGTTTATTGCCAGCTAGAACGAAATTAAAGGTTTTGACACGAGAAAGTGTAACAAATTCCCTGATCCAACCTCCAATGTTTTCTAAAGAAGATTTTGTGTTCAAAGCAAACACTACTAAGGCACCAGAACCCCCTCTATAATAAGATGGTCTTAATTTACCAAAGAATTCTTGGCCTCCCACATCAACTAGAATCAACTTAGTACGGATGCCTCCTACTCTCTCTGAAATAGTTAACCTTGAAGTTTTGACGCTTAAGTCTACTCCAATTGTTGGAAGGTAATTGGTTGAGAATTTACCCTCAACATACCGCCTTACCAAACTAGTTTTACCAACACTTCCATCACCAATAATTACGAGTTTTATTATATGCTCTTCAGACATTCTTATTCCCTCAATGTGTGTAAATCTCTCTTTCATATAAATTAAAGATATAAGAAAATATATATGTTTGACTCACGTTATACACAGCTCTAATTTCACAAAAACTAATCAGGTATTCGTCAAAAGGAAAATGTTCGGGATAACCTAAAACATTATAGACCATGTTTCCTGTATAATTCTTATAATCACCAACAGATCTCAGATTTTTTAAGATCTCAAACAGTTTCTTATAACTCCTCACCATTTTAAACATTCCTTCCTTCAATAAAAGCCAGAATATCGTCTCCACTTCACCCCCTAAGTATGTTAAAACGCTTTCGATATCAAAAACTAAGAATTAGATTTGAGAAAATAACTCCCAGAATTTTCGTAAAAAAAGTGCTAAACAACCCTCAAGGAAGTAACTTCATTTTCTTGAGTTGGTTTTCAACGAGTCTACACATGGTTCTGAACATCTTTGGTCTGTAAAAATTTAACTCCATATTTTGTTTCGAAATCATGATCTTTTAAGGCTTTAAGTAATCTTCCATCAGAGGTGACAATAATTCCTCTAGATATACGTGCTAATCGTAACAAATTCACATCGTTTTTATGAATTAGGTGCTCATCAGCTACTGATTCTAAATCGTCGTTCATTCTTTTTAATTTTCCTTCCGTCAAACTCGCATGTATTAATAATGAGGAAATATCGATCTTCAGTTCTTTTTTTCCTTTTAATGAACCAATTTTCTTGAAATATTCTCTTTCCATTTTGTAAGTAAAAACTAAACTGTGACATTTGTCGATAATGTTTGTAATCGCTGCAAGAGAGCAAGTATCTTGATTTCCTTTTGAATCACTCAGTTTTGCAGCATTAATAAAGACACAATCATCTAGAATGAAATTCTTTTTTGTCATTCTGATTCCAGCTCAAGATCTTGAGTAAAAGCGTCAATATAGGCTTTATAAACAGATAAATTGGCTTCAAAAAAACCTGGCAAACCACCTGCAATAGTTCCTTGCGGAGTTATTTCTAATGGTGAAATCTTAGACCCATTATCTGTTTTCTCAAAATAGTATATTGCAATATCTGAATTTTTAAGTGTCCGATTCGCCACCTGTGTTAAAAAGGCGAAGAGAACATGCTCACTATGAGTAGTTATAATAGTCTTGAGGTTTTTTTTCTTAATATTCTCAAGAATGACTTTTATCAATTCTGTCTGGGCCCTAGGATGTAGATGGGACTCTGGTTCTTCAATTGTGACTAGTGATTCACTAGGTACCATACATAGTGTTGCAAGCAGTAGGATTAACTGGTTGAGTCCAAAACCTTCATGAATAATGTTTATTGCGATTCCTTCTTTAGATTCAACGGTAACTTGTTTTTTAGGCAGGAGTCGCGATCTAATTGGTACGCCAGCTATTTTCTTAGTCCAAAATGAAATTTCGTCCGCTATTTCAGGTTTATAGGCTAGAGTTCCAAGAAGTTCTTGAGATTGTCTGTAAGGATCTTTAGAAGTAGGAAATTCATTCGTTGGCTCATCTGAAAGTAAAGTTGAGGAGAATGGGATTCCTCGCAAAGCAGGCACAAAATATATTTTATCAAACTCTTTGCCTACTGATTCTAAGCTATTTTTAATAGTAGTCGTTTTTTTATGTTCTCTCGGTGATTCTTCAGGATCATATTCTGTTATTTCAACATTGATTTGTCCTCCAACAGTTTTTAAATTTGTGATAATACAGGGCTCTCCTAAAATTTCCCTTCTTTCCTCATTATTAAAATCAAAACTAGTTCCTTGAAAATACCTAGAGTTTTTTGCTTGAATTTTAAATTCAAATTTCTGTAAATCTAAGCGTTCAAATCTAAATAGATTTTCAATTGAATAAGTTATTTGGAATAAAAGATCACCAGTTTTATTTTTCGATTCTATAGGATTTATTTCTCCTTGGTATCGAATGAAAATTGGTGTATTTTTGTTCTTATAAAAGGAAATGTCTTCAATTGCTATAAAATCGTGATAGTTACCATTCAAAACAAGCTTATTATCATACCTTGATTGTTTTAAAAGCATTAATAATTGGATAATGTTTGATTTCCCTGTTCCATTAGGACCAATTAGGACAGTTACAGGCCGAATGTTAATCTTTACTTCTTTGATGTTCTTGAATTTTTTAATTTCAATAAATTCTATCAATTCTTCACACCACGTTATAATGCCTTTTTGGGAGAGTTCAGTTATTGAATTCTGAGTTATTAAAGGCAA
>JAEOTI010000481.1 GCA_016839955.1 Candidatus Hodarchaeota archaeon
GTTATGGGATTTGATGAAGAAGAGATCGAATTTCAAGAAGAAGAATATGAGTAAGTTTGCTAAGAGTGCATATTCTATGTCAGATCACAGATAGCAAATCTTTTTAGATTCGAGAGTAGTAGAGATATTGGTTGTCTCATAGCTTCTTGAAAGCAAATTCGAACACGCAGGTAACGTCGGAGTCTCTGTGTCTGAAAAGCAGCACAGGTTGCTCTTTCTTTTCGCAGAGATACGGCTTCAGGCTGGGGCGTTGGTTGCTAGTTTGAATGGCGTTTCATGGAGTTATGAGCTGCTAATTCCAGAGGGTTGAATTTTTTGGATATTTCTTCTCTTTTTGAACAAGAGATTGCGTCTCGATCAATATTTCCCCAACGATCTGCTGTTATCATTGATGGTGGATATTGGGAAGCGTTAAGAAAATCAATAGGAAATCCTGAAATAGATCTTGTCCGGTTAAGTGAGACTTTGTGCAAACCTGCATATCGTTTTAGAACATATTTTTTTGATGGAACCGACACAGAAAGGCATAGTTTCCACCAATCATTAAATATGAAGGAAAGGTTTGAAGTTGTTCTTGGAGATGTTGTATCACGAGATACTCGATGTCCTCTTTGTGAAGGGAATTATGAAATTCGAGCTCAAAAAAGAGTCGACGTCTTATTGGCAGTTAGATTAGTTCATTTAGCTTCAACTAAGCAAGTTGATCTAATTGTATTATTAGCTGGAGACCGGGATTTCTTACCTGTTGTTGAAGTGGCAAAATCAGCAGGAGTTACAATTCGGTTAGCTTTTAATGCGAATTCAATAGCACCGGGTCTTCTTTCAACAGTTGATGAACGGATTAGACTTACACAAGATTACCTAGAAGACTTTTTAACTGATAAAAAAGTCAAAGTTGAGGAAAGTGAACCGACTGAAAAGGTTGTAGAGGTAGTTCCTCCCAAAGAAGAACCAAGTCAGGAGACTATAGAAGCTGCTGTAAATTGTCTTGAGGAGCTTTTAACCCTAAAAAAGGCTTCCAGAGTATTTGCTAGTGACCTTGGAGAAGCCTTACGAGGTAAGAATATTCGTTATGGGGGTAAATTGAAAGATTTAATGTACCTAGCAAAAGAGAGAGTCCAGATTCATCAGGAAGGAACTTTGCTGTCGTTTTCACTGTCGGAAAAAGAATTACCTATAACAGATGAACAAGATCCTGCGATTAAATTCTTATTAGAAACTATTGCTGAAATTCAGTTAAAAGAAAAAACGCCAAGCGTGAAGGTTGCATTCCTCGGAACAAAAATGCACCAAAAGAACCCTCAATGGAAAAAGACCTTTGGAATTTCCCAAAAGAAGGGCTTATCCACTCTCCTCCAGCGAGCAAAAAAATATCTTAAAATCAGAGGAAAAGGAGCGAAAAAGAAAGTCAGTCTTATTTCTGCCTCTTGAATACAAAAAGGGAACATGGTTGAAGTGATTTTAAAACGTTATTTTATGAGTTCAAAAAGGGAAAACTTCCTGAACTGCCTCCAGATGTCGAATTAGGTTCAGATGTGTGTTAATATTTCTTAAAAAAATCCTTTATCTCTTGAAAAAATCCTTTTTTTGTTTCTTTTTGCTTTATACTAGCAATTGGGATGTCTGTTAAGAGCTCTTCAATATTGAAGGAAGGGATCCTAGGTCCTCTAATTAATAATTCTTGAGCTTTCCTATTCAACTTTTCTCCTTTAGGTGTTCTTCCCCATCGCGAGAAAAAACTACTTCTCATTTCTCTTAAGACTGAAATCTCAGCCCAAAATGCTGTCCAGCGCGACATAACTGTCTGAGCAAATCGAGTTGCTAAATCAATATTTTGAGTGAAGAGTTTATTATTACTGAATTCAAGTGAATCTATAAATTCATGTAGAAGGAAATAGTCATCACGAGAAAATTCGTGAGGGAGTTCATTTGTGGCTTTTATGATGGGTTCAAACTCTATATAGGGAATGATAATTTCCTTTACAGTATTTTTATTTCGAATGGTTTGAGTAATTCTTGTTGCTATTGTAGTTAATGGACCCCAAACTTGCTCAATCAACCTGCTTAAATGAGCTATTCGTCTATCTTTTTGTCCAGGAATCCATACAGTAATTTCTCGTAATAAAATAGCAAATATGGCTCCTCCCCAAAACCTTATATCGAAAAAAAGTTCAATTATTTCCATTTTACATCACAAAAAAGGTTGTTAAAGATGTCGAACTTGGTTCAGATGTAATATAACAAAAAATTTCATCATTTTACTGCTAAAGGGTCTTTTACATAAGTTTTCCTTTTACGAGCTTTGTCGAATTTCTTAATATGGTCATCAGTGAATTCATAGCGAATTCCAAAGGTTATAAAATCCTCGTGATAGTCTGAACCCTCGAATGTTAATCCAACGCCATGTTTATCCGCCCAATTGACGAGTTTTTTGATACTTGATAGATCTTGGAGGTATACATGAACTTCAATATTATTTGGGTCGTCTTTACAATATTGTTCATGGTCTCTAATCGGTAAATAATCAAGAGCATAACTTACCCACTTAGGATATGCTGGTATGGGTTTATCTTTATACTTCACCAGGATCAACTCAAAGAAATTTGGCAATTTGAGATTTTTAATGTTATGATCGTATTTTTATCGGATTTTTTCCGAGTTTTAGATCAGTGTCATAATCAGATCAGAATCGATGATGAGCTAAAAAATATCTTAAAATCAGAGGAAAAGGTGCGAAAAAGAAAATCAGTCTTATTTCTGCCTCTTGATTACCAAAAAGGACCATTAAATTTTAGAAGTTTCATTTATGAGACTATGTAACTTTAATTTCTAAGAATTCTAAGAATTTGATTAAATTCATCTTCTTTTTACAAAGGGTGTTTTTTTGTCAGACCATATTAAAAAGAATAAAATTAAACAACAGACCTTACAAGAGTTTAAGAAAGTAGATATAGATTTGTTAGAAGATCGTTATAATAGATATTGTTGGACAATACAAGAATGGAAACGAATAGTAAAAAGAAAAATCAATCTTCCTCCACATATTCACACTCTCTATTGGGAAGGTTCAGGAGCCTTTTTTTATGGCTATTTTACTGCTTCAATTCTTACAATTACAGCTACAATTGAATTAACTTTGAAAGCTATAGTAAATTTGTCAGAACTAGGTGGGAAAAAAAAGAATTTTCAAAATATAATCAATAAAGCAGTTTCACAGAAAATCATTTCACAAGAACTTGGCAAAGATCTTCATTTCTTACGAAAAAATACTCGCAATATTTTATCTCACGAACACAATATGGCTTCTCATTTGACTGTAGGATGGGAAAAAGATCCTGAAAGTAAGACTCGTTATATGTTAAGTGATGAACGATTAGAAAAGCTTGCAATACTTCAACGTGATTCTAAGGAGAGTCTATTTGTATCTAGAGAAGTATTTGCTAAAGAAGCTCTTCAACTCCTATATCGGGTTTTCAATGGATGTTTAACCTCTGGAAAAAACTGGAAAATTGTATAGGAAATTAATCAACTTTAATTTCTAAAAATTCTGTGACAGATTCTTGTAAAGGATTTCCTTCTCCCACTGGTACTACTTCCACTGTCAAAACAATGTCATCTTTTTCCAGTCCGGTTAATGGAAATGGAAACTTCCAGGGTTTTTCTTGCAAATCTATCTCTGTCTCTGTTATGACTTGCCCATTTAAAACAACTGAGACTGTCATATTAATCGGATGAAAAAGTAAATTACGAATTGTTGTTGTTACAATTTGAGTTGATCCAACTTTCAGTTCAGTTATCATTGGTTCAAACTTTATTTCAAGAGGTTGTTCAGGATTTGGTAACAATGTTGCCATTGGTTTTCGATAACGTAATGAAAGAATCGCTTTCTGTAATGTCCAAGGACAGTAATCCAGTAAATCCTCACAAAATTCATTGAATGTCGCAAAAAGCCTTGTAGCATTATCCCGAATCGTATAAGCTTCTGCTTGCATAGATCGTGCGACATATTCTCCCGTTAAATAACAATAAAGGACATAACATACTTTTTGAGCCGGTGGGGTAAGTCGATTAAAGTCTGGAAAAATGTCTTGCATCGCCCAGACATGGTTCTCCTCATTCCGCCGAAGGACAATATTCGAGAACTCCATTGCCTCTGCAATTGTCGTTACTGCATAACCTAACTCAAGCTCTTTCTCTTTCTCTTTCTGTTGGATTTTTTGGAGAGCTTGCACGAACCAGTCCGCTGTTCCCGTCCGAATGTAATAATGAGAAGTAATTTTACCCAGTTTTGTAGATTGAATTTTACCTTTTACGATTTCAATTAGGCTAATTTTTACCAAATAATCAATGTCCACGTCTACTTGTTTTTTTAATTCGCGCCGGACATTCTGACAACGTTTCTGCAATAAAATAGCATGAAAGGTTCCTGTTAACCAATCTATTGCTTCCTCTCGATTAGTAATTGCTCCATCGACAATTTCCGCAAGAAGATGTTCTGTTAAATTGTCTAAAAAGGTCGAATTGAGAGGTTTTCCTGTTCGTAGAAGATAATTTATGTCTTCTACTTCGTAATCAAAGGCAATAATATATGCATCCCCTTTGGTATCATAACCGGGTCGTCCAGCTCGTCCTGTCATTTGTTTTAGGTCACTTGACGACAACATTTTCCAACCTTCCTCTTTTGCATCGTAAAGACTAGTATCTCGAATTATCACAATCCGAGCGGGAAGATTCACACCCCAAGCTAACGTAGTAGTCGAGATTAAGACACGAATATGACCTTCTCGAAAGGATTGCTCAACGATGTTTCGATCATCTCTAGGTAGACCTGCATGATGAAAAGCCACACCTGCAGCTGCACAGTTCTGAAGACGTTTGGTATACAAATTCTTAGCAAAATATTGTGCATCATCCGTAGCAAAATACCCAAATTGAGCAGGCTCGTCATACTTTCCATCCCAAGTATCCAAGAGAAAACTTGCTAACTTTTCTGTCTCTTTCCGAGACCGGACAAAGATTAATGCCTGAGCAGTGTCATCCTTCAAACATTTGTTTAATATAGAAACTACTTGTCGATTCTTTACTTTCCCTACATTACCAACATTCCGCTGATAAGGAATACTCTCTAACTTTGTTGTCAATGGCACTGGTCGATCCATATCATCGAAAACCAGAGTGTTTTCAGGTTCAACACGTAACCATTGAGCCACTTCAGAGTAATTAGGGACAGTAGCACTCATCGCAATAATCCGTAATTCTGACTCCTGTAATTTAGCAATCCGTTGAAGACGTGATACTAATGCTTCCAGAGCATCTCCTCGCCCTTCAGTATCTAACAGATGGACTTCATCAAGGATGAGCAATTGCACCTGAGATACAAACGCATATTCAGGTCTACGCCACTTTCGACTAGCACTGTCGAATTTCTCTGGAGTACTAATAATAAGATCATATGCATTCAATTCCTCAATAGTCTTAGGAGTCTCTTCTCCAGTAAAGACCACTGAAGAGATACCAGACCGATTTTCCCACGTCTTTGCTTTCTCATATGTTAACGCTCGCATAGGCGCAAGATAGACTACCTTTCCTGATTGGTTTTGAATTATTTGCCGAAGAATCGCAGCATTAGCAATCGCAGTTTTTCCTGAACCTGTTGGTGCACAAATTAGAAGATTCTCATCCGTTCCTAACGCTTTGGGGAACGATTCTAGTTGCACCTTGGTATATTGGTCAAAAGGAAACCAATCCTGATATTCAGGAGGTATTAAATTATTAGAAATTGTCTTTTGTGTTTTCAACACACTGATCGCCAATGCTTATGATGTTGACACCTTTAATATGGAGAAATCATTAAATTAAACAAAATACCTCTCTAATTTTATGAAGGTCAAAATAATGGAAATAGCCATTATTTTTCCTTTAGACTAATACTAATTGGTTTTAAGATACTTTCTTCCTTATAGAAAAAGAGTTTATTACTTTCTCAAAGAAAAATAAGAGTTAAAAATCGCTTCATAGTTGGTCCATGGTTTTGCTTCAATCCAATTATTTTTGAATATCTCTAATAGTTGTTCCATATCATTAGGTTCTGTGAGTTCCATTACTGTAACTTTAGTCTCTTTTTGGAGTCGAGGAAGGTAAAGTGCTCGAATAGGAGTTAAATTATTAAGATCTTCAGATGATTTAAGGGTATTGGAAGGTTTCGCAACCAAAGTCATATGATGTTCATGAACTTCCCATGGCAACCATTTTATGTGAATATTATATTCTTCTTGAAGCTTTCTGAACGTTTCATGTGAGTTAAGCCATTCATATAGATAATCTTTTTCTTTTTCACCCTGATTACTTCTTACAAGCAAATCTAGATCCATTGAACTTGGTACTCCGAGAATAATATAGATATTACTAAGCTTTTTATAGATCGGTTTTAGATCCTCTTTCTTTTCATCCAACATAAATTGTCCTGATTCCGTAATAAATAATCCAAAGGAATTATCCATTAGAACTTTAAGCTCATCATCAATTTCATTGAATTCTTCCCAATTAGGTAAATGATTGGGTTTAGAAAATTGTAGATATGGATCAGTGATACTTGAACTAAGATCTAGATCAAAATCATTCTCCAAATAATGTAGTAATTCTACTAATTTCGTTTTTAATTCAGGAACTAATTTATTCTCCCAACCTAAGAGACTAAATAACTTTTGAACGAGTTCTTGGGCATCATTCGAACCTTTAATAAGATATAAATCTAAGAGTGATTTCCCAGGGGGAAGATCATTTTTCTTATAAGCTTTCCATTCTGGCAGAACTTTCTTTGAAGAATTTTTGACTGGGAAAGCATATTTGAGTAGTCCTTTATCCAGACATTCTCTTATCACTTCATGTAAGGAAATTTTCGATTCTTTAATGATGAATCCAATTCGAGAACATGTAAGTAGTTGTTTTGCTGCAAAACCCCCACGGGCCTTAACAATATAAATTAAGATTTCAACATAGATTGATTTTTCAACCGAAAAAGGTCTTTCTGGTTCTTTATTACATATTTTCTGATCGAAAATTGTATGACGTATATGATGCCTTGTAATTGTGGGAAGTTTAATACTAGGAACTAATGCAAGTTTTCGTCCCCATTCCAGAAGGATTTCAGCAGAACTTGTTTTAGGATCTTCTGCTTTTTCAGGAAATTCAATCACAGTAATGTCTTGGCTTTCAAGAAACTGTAAGATTTTCTGCTCACCAGGAAGTTCACCTTCACTTCTGTAAGAAATATAGAAAAACCACCGTTCTTCACCCTTTTTCTTGTTAATCGCCCAATCAATAATTAGGTCAGCAATAGCAGGATCAACAAGACTATATTGAATTACTAATAACCATTTTTCAGTAGAAAGAAGTTCATTCAAGAGTTCTCGCTTTTCTTCCTCTAATCCCTCAACTTCATGTGTCTTAAATCGAATAGAAAGAGGGCGGGAAATTGTTCCATGAGGTTTGAATATCGCCCTACCTTTTTTAACACTTTCAGCGGTTGTACCACTAAAAACACTAAGACTGGCAATAGTACGGATCTCTGGTGCCATAAATTCTTCCATAAACGCTTTTTCAAGGAGTTCATCAAAGTTTAAGTTAATAACAGGTAGGAGTACGCGATGATAAGTAAGATGGGCTATTAATTCATGGATTAATGCAGGTTGTAAGTTAGTATCTACAGATACAATCCCGATATCTTCCAAAGCTTCCCTGTATTTTTTAATGGCGTCATTTTTACGGTTTTGTCGTATCAATTCTTCCCAAAAACAATCAATCACTTCATATACCGATTTATATTCTAAACTTTTTCCCACAACTTGTATTTTTTTCCGAGCAATTAGACGACCTTTCAAATACTGATATTTTTCAAGCATTTTCTCAGCAATTTCCTTTCCAAGAGGAACCCCTGCTTGTCTACTCACTCCTGCTCCAAAAATTAGTGGAATCGAAAGATTTCCGGTTTTTTTACGAGCTTTTTCAAGTTCTTCAACAAATTCTTCAACAGTAACTAATCTATGAAACCCCACTGATTCAAAGCTCCTTTTTCTCTTTTTTTATTTTTTATTCTAAGAAGATACCTTTCATAATTTAAAATATTAAAAATTACTTCTTTTATCAATTAAAATTAAATATATCTTTAAATTTTAATTTATTGTATCAGAACTCCCTTCCATTAAGGCAATTGTCTGTTTCACCCGGTAAGTATAGGGTTCTGTGGTCAAGTAGCTGAAATCAAGACTTATACTCTGTTTCACATGTATTTTTGTGATATATAGGGTTGAGAGGTTTCCTTAATAAGTGTTGACACATAAATCAATGATCCAATTCTCTGTGTCAATAAGGGGACAGATCTCGTTGATTTATTAGATGTGAAAATAATAATTCCTTTTTGTAAATTGGATAAAACAAAGGAAGAAACTTGGGTATTTTTGAAAGAATTTTGAGCTCATTTTCCTTTAGTATCCCGAATGCCAACTTCTCCGACAGTAAATTCTGCAGCATCATCCGGTAACAAAGGACTATCTGCCACTGTTAAACGTCGTTCTTTCCCCTTCAACTTTTTTAACATTAATCGATGAGTCATTGCATGTCCTAAGACATTTCCACCAGTCGCTTTAACTCCGCTAAACATTGCATCCGGTTGTGCTTGTACCTGATTCGTACAGACACAGACAATCCCTAACAGAAATACTTGTCGTGCCACATACGCAATATGCCGTCCTAATTTCTGTTGTCGGGGGGCTAATTCTCCTCGTCCTGCATACTCACTTCGATAATGAGAGATTATAGAATCAATAATCAATAATCCAATGTTATCCTCTTTCACACTACTCAAAATTTGCTTCGCATAATGTTCTTGATGATCAGAATTCAAAGCTAGACCATAAATAATATTTTCATGAACCTCATCTGGATCAAGCTTGTGAGCTTTAGCA
>JAEOTI010000482.1 GCA_016839955.1 Candidatus Hodarchaeota archaeon
GGTTGTTGTTATTATAGCAAAATATATGTTTTATCGTCAATATGTTGTCTATAATAACAAAGATATGCCTTATATTAACTTTTAAGTAGCTATTTGTTATTAAAAATGCTCTTGAAAAATACATACGACTAACATAACAATATTCATCTAAATAACTAGAAAGCTATTTATTTTCCTCTTTTTTTCCATTTCATAGATTTTTGTTTTATGCCCATAGCTTCAAACAATTGTTTTCTCCTTAAACCGTGTTTATATCTTAACGTGAATAATTTCTCGATTGTCTCAGGGTCATAGGTTTCAAGATAAAAGTTTCCTTCCCCACTCCACAATTCTGTTGTTTTAATAATGCCTTTTCTGAAGTAAAATTTTCGTTGATGATATGAGAGGGTTATGCTGTTATCAAAATGAACATATGTTTCGCCACTATACGTTGTTGATGAATCAATATCAAATAAGCTCCAATCAACTGGAATACATATATGTGGAATGTCATTTTGAAAAGCGTGTTGCGAATGTACATTAATTGGCAAGAATGTTTGTAGTTCCATACCGTTTAGTAATTTAGCGTATACGAATAAAAATCCAAAGAATAACGGTCCCATTCGTGGGTAATGGTTTAGGACGCCACTTTCTCTACTTCCAAGCTTCAATTGCCAAACAATCTTAGTCTCAAAATCAACTGGGTTATTAATCAATCTTAAGGGGTAATTCAACAACCTAAAAAGGTCAATTTTGTAATTAACATATTCGAGAATTGAACGAAAATCATCTGTATTTTTTAATAAAAATCCCAAGAATGGATTCAAATAGTAACCCTTAGCAAACTTGTAAATCCATTTTAACTTCCATAATTCGTTTAAGTACCTGACAAGGCTTCGTTCCTTAATCTGTGGAAATTGCCTTTGTATCTCGTGCAAATACAAAGCTCTGTGAGCTAAAATTAACCTCAGCAAATTCTCGTAAACACTGTTGAATCTCCACCTTCGCTTATTTGGCGGTTTGACCACTATTATGGACGTGTCTTTCTTTGGTCTTCCCCTTTTCTTTTTCTCCTTTTTTTCGCCTAAAATTGATTTATCTATGTATAAAAAATCCTTATTTTCTGTAATTATTTCGCTATTCAACACGAAGGGATAATCCAATATTACATTACAGGACTTTCTATTTTTCTCTTTTATTTGTGTGTTAATTGTTGTTTCTAGTTGTAAGTTGTGTCTTTTCAATTGTTTTTTAATATCTTCATCTACTAATTCTTCTACTAATTGTCGTAATGGTGATTTCCTTTTTTTCTTATGTAAAATTTGTGTTTGACGATGCGTCTCCATGTCTTCTCACTCACTTATCCGTAACTATGGTTCTATAAACGTTATAAATGTCGTTCTACAAAAAGTGTATACTTCTCACATATTGACCTATTCTTAATTTCATAACTTCTTAACACCTGATATTATGAAATATGTCACAATTTTTGTAGAAAATCATTAATCAGTAACTTCTGTGTATATTATTATAAAAGGTGGTTAAAACGTCGAGAAATAGAGCAAAAAAGTATAATAAAACGACTATTGCAATTTCAAAGGATTTACATAAGGACTTGACGATTCTGAAGACTTTGTTGGTTTGTGAAAGCTTTGAAGACCTCTTAAGAAAAATAATTGTCTATTCAAAGAATTATTTTGAACTAGCAAAAGCAGTAAGAAACCGCATTTTGGAGGGGAGCAAATAATGACTATGGCTGAGAATATTAGAACGGAAATTGAGAGGAAGGTGGAAGCGTTAAAGAATCAGAATGATGATTTTGTCGAAAAAAAGCTTATCGAACATAGGGTTGTTGTTGAGGGCGCCAACGAGAAGCTTAAGGAAGAACTTGAAGACAAGCAAGCCCAGCTTGAGAGTTTAGCTCTCAAGGAATTTGAAGTGGAAAAGAATAGTTTAGCTGAGGAATACCCTACTTTTGAAAGTGAAATCGAAGACTGTTCTAGTGGTTTTGAGTTGGATAGACTGAGAACTGTTCTTGAGCGTGTTGGTTACACAGGTCGGTCCAAGGTTCCTTGTGGAAAAATTTCTGGTCGTAATCCTGAACCTCAGAAGAGTGGTAATTTACGTTCAAGGGAATTTCCAAGTCATGAAGCTTTGATTGACTATTTGGTTAGCGCCAAACATATGGCTGAACACGAAAAAACGAAGCATAACTCAAATCTAGAAATTATTGATGAAGGCGAGGAAGCGAGTCGTATGCTCGATGAGCTTTGGGAGAAGGCATATGAAGGCGATAAAATCAGACTTCCTCCAAATAAGCGTCTTGTTTTCGAGGAGGACCCTTCATGGAGGGGCGATGCATATATCAAAGATATAAGGAAAAAAGGAATGTTTCGAGGGTGATTTGAATGTCAAAAGCTATTTCAAGGGGGGGTCCTGAGTCAAGGGGATTCAGGATACGTGATAAAATTGTCGAGATTATCGTTCCGCTTTTTAATTGGATAGAAGTGGAAATGGTTAATATTAAGACTCGTAGAAGGTCAAAGCGTTTGATTTGGACTTTATCGAATTCAACCATTAGCCTTTGTGGTTCAGCGAAAAGAGGGGGTAGTGTTCTCAAGGAGCCTCCTGAGTACGATTATGAAGTTGTTAAGCCTAGCCAAAAGTATCGTAAAGGCATTAAAAAGGTTCGTGTGCGAATTTCTCTCGATGGTTTGGCTGTTTGCGCTCACAAACTTTCCACCTTAGTTTTTGCTGATAACGATATGTCATTGTCTATTTTTCCAAGTCAATTGAGAGAGCTTTGTGAGCGTGCTATTAGTAATGGTAACACAATTGAGACGAATTTAACATATAAACTCGTTTTTGTTCGTTCTAACGATTTGAGACGTGACCCTGAGCCAAAGGGTGGCGATAGGTGGCTTGTTTTCAGTGGCTCTCCAAATCTCAAGATGATTTCTGAGCGTTTGCCTTCGATTAATCAACTTGAAGAACAAAATGATAGCCCTTGGAGACTTGATATGAGCGTTCAACAAATTATACCTACATAAAGGTGGTTTAGTTGTTCCATGAACTTCCCATAGATGTCATGCTTAAAATTCGTAAACGAGTTTTATCTAGACTTTATCGTTTAGGCTTTTCAGCGAAGGACAAAGAACTGTATCATCGACTAGTGAAAGATGAAATAAAGAAAGAAGCTAAGAAGATTACAAAAGGGACCTTAGAACATAGGATTGAGCAAAAGAAAAAGGCATTGAAGAAAGAATCGAAGCACGAATTTACCGACGTTTTCAAAGCTTATTTAGAACCTGAGAGACAAGACTCACGAATCTTCAATCCAAGAGAACTTTACCCTGAAGACTTTGAGGAACATAGGAAACCCAGAATTCATCGAGATAGAATTCTTCAGAAGAGAGCTAGGGTAAGCGTTTTTACTGAAGAGAAAGTTTGCCAAAGATGCGGTCGATATGAATGCACTTGTAATCAACTAAAGAACGGAGGACTAAAAATTTGGAATTAGAATTGATGGGTAAAAATAATATGAGCATACATGAGATTGACGAAATAGTTCTAAACATAAAAGAACCAAAGAAAATGTTTGATACAAACCTATTACGAAATGAGACAGAAACGAGGTTGTATTTAAACTGTCAAACACTCTATGAGAAAAAACTAGATGTTTGCCCTGTCTGTGGGTTGAGTTCACTCGACCAAACATATGGTCGCAAATTCGAGAAGTTTGGTCGTTCTGAGTAGATAACTGGAGAGAAAGCAAAGTGCCACCTGAGTTTTTGGGAAGCGAAAAAGAAAAGGCTGAACTAGGAATAAACCTCATGAAAAAAATTGAAGAATATTTGAATGAAGAAGAGCCAATACAAAATATGAAAGTAGTAATAATAAAAAATTCTAAATAGTTACTAGATTTTTAAATGTTCACTAATTTTAAATTCTTGAGTTAAAATTTCTTCATCATTCTTCACAAGAATAGTAAGTGTTTCAAAATTACTATCATAATTACTAAATTGTTGAATAATAGGCATTCTTTTCCCTTTTGGGAGTTTACCTATGGATTCTGTTGATTCTGCTGATGCCTTTGTATCGTTTTTATCGAATATTATACCAAACACACTTAAAGATAGAATATTTGATTCACTGATATTTCTAATATCAAAAGAAACTTTCAAGTTCCTATTTATTACTTCCATTTTAACTTTATTTATTTCCAATACTTGAGCAGAGTCAATACTTGCTTTTAATTGAATTTCATAACCAGCTTCATTAAGCTCATTAATTATCATTGGGCGCTGTTCATATATTGAGTCATTAAATGAAACGTACACTATTCCTTGCATATCAGAAGGTAACTCGATATCTCCTTTATATAAGCAACAAACTCTTTCTCGCCCAAGTTTACCAATAAAGTAACCAAATTCCAATACAACATTCTGACGTGCTCGGTGATACATATAGTCTTCATAGATATCTTCTAAGTCTAAACGTTCTAAAGCTCTTACTGCATTTAGAAAATCAGCTTCGGTTCCTCCCACATCATCTGGAGTTAGAATAACAAAGGCATATCCCACATCAGAGTATTTCTCAAGTTTTTCAGCAAGTGTGAGACTGCCACTTGCTTGTTCATGAAGGATTAAGGGATTTAATCCAAAATCAAGAAGCATGTCTCTAAGTTCTTTAACAAGCTCAAAGTTGTGACCATGAACTATGAAAACGTCCTTACTGAAAGGTTTTGTTTTGACAGTCGGTTCAGTAATTCCTTTTTTTGGTACACCCTTATCCTGTGGTGGATGAAATATGAAAAGCTCTGTTACGTCTTCAACGCCCTCAATCTCTCCTCTGAGAAAGTAATTAATTGTTTTTTCTAGTCCAACCAAACTTTCCCATCCAACTACTGAACCCACACTTGGAATAAATAATTCTTGATATCTTTTTTCAGATTTGAAAATTAATATCCTATGTACATCAGATGTTTTTATTACACGTCCTTCACAAAGAAAGCTTGAATTCTCATGGAATGGTTTAACTATTCTTTCTGCAACTAAAACATCTGATTTATTACGCCAAAGAATAGACGTTACATCACCTTGTGAAGTATAAAATTCAATATATACATGATAGTAACGCATTTTCTTCAGTGAAAATAACAATTTACACAGATTAAAAAGTTGTGCAACTTAACTTCTCTATTTTAACTCTGGGAGGGATGTTTTGCATATCCGCCTATCATATCGCCAAGATTGAAAATCGTCAATAGAAGCCTTAAACAACAAATGGCGGGGGAGTGTTTTGGAGTAAATATTGTCGTTAGATTGTTTCTTAATGTATACGATTTAGGTTAGTCTTGAACGTACTTTGAAACTTGTGTACTAGCTACAATCTTTAGCTAAATATAAATCTATTAAATAAAAAATATTTTAAAATCCCTAGTAAACAGAGAGACTATCGAAACAGTCCCTCTATTTTTTTCCTTGTTCGTGGATATTTTAATTCTGATTTTCAAGACTGTCCTTTTTCTTTTTGTCTTCTTGCTGTTTAAATACCAAATCTAATAATGGTTTTTTCTCTTTCAAATCCATCATGAATGGTTGTACTACGCTACTAAGTTCCATGAAGTCCATTGACATTTGCTTCATTTTTTTGTCGAGTTTTTCATAGTTGCTAGTTATAGCTTCAAGTCTGGTTTTGAAATCTTTGATTTCCATTTGTTGAGTGGTGATTGATTTTTGCATTTGGTCTATAGTCTCAGAATATTTAGGCACCGATTGTGGAAATAATCTGAGAACATTTGAAATCTTTAGAAAGTCGTTTGTCAGTTGAACCCCATTTATGTATGTAGCGATATCTGGACTAACCGATTTACCACACAATATTTTAGCATTCCATTGATTTATTCCTAATTCAGCACAAGTTCGCAAGAACAGCTTTCTTCCAATGTGCCATCTGAATAAGCCATGTGATTTAATTCCCGCTCTATCACCTAACTCTTTCAAGATTGCGTTAATTCGCTTACCACTCAAATAACCATTACGTGAACTTTGAAACAAGTAGGGATTTTCTTTATCAATGGTTTGAAGATATTTTGATAATAATCCGTTAAATTCTTCTGAAATGAAAGTTTTAGCTACAATCTCTTCCTTTTCAGTCAGTATTTGGATAGGTATAGGTGTTTTGCCTTGATTTTCAAATGTTTTCCACTTTAATTTTGAAATATCCCCAACTCGTAATCCTATTATAAAAACTTCTAAGAGAATTTGCTCTCTGAGGTCTGAAACTTTTGCCATTTCTTGAACTTGGTCAATTGTTATCATGTGGTCTCTGGTTGTTGGCACAGTTTTGTACATACCAAGGCTTCGGCGATATTTGACTGGAGTATCGAAGTATTTTAAAAACTGGATTGGCGTATTTATCACGTTTCGACATGTATTCTGTGAATAGCCTTTCTCTTTTAACCACACATAGAACTTTTCTATGGTTCTCCCCGCATTCTTTGACCCAATGAGTGTTTCAATGCCTAGTCCATAGTATTTTTCAAATTTTTTTATTCCATTTTTATACGATTTTCTTGTATTCTTTGAAGGTATCCCTTCAAGCCAATCCGTTACTTTTGTCATGTCCACTTGTTACATATCCTAGAGAAAGGATATATTTTGTGGTCTCGAAATCTGGAGTTGAGATATTGGAACACTGTGTTCCAAGTGCTCCCGCATACTTTCCCTCTTTTTTTCTTTTTTATGACTGAAGATTGATAC
>JAEOTI010000483.1 GCA_016839955.1 Candidatus Hodarchaeota archaeon
GATGTGTTGAATTCTTGACGCAACAGGGGGATAGAAGAAGAAAAGCTATTTATTATCACGTCTGAAATAGAACTTCAAAATTAGTAATCACTAGAAAATATGGAACTGCGGTGATTAATTGAGTCCATCTGATTATACAACAGTTTCTATTCTAAAAATTCCTATACGAGAAAGTACAACAACGTATTGAGGGAACGGGTTTTACATCAGTATCAAGATTTGTTGTATTCATCATTCGAGAGTTAGTTACAGAGCCAAAAAAAGAAAAAACACCTTTTTCAGAAGAAGATAAGAAACAACTCTTAGAAAAACTAGAAAAATTAGGTTATACATAAAATAATTCACTATACAACCTTTATTCAATCTGTTTTTGACTAAATCAATAATAGATTAGATATCATAATAGTTAATTAACAATTATTTTTTCTTTGTATTAACCTTGAATTTCTATTTATGACTAATATCTAGAGATATTTTTCTAGAAATCGGCGGTTAGAACAGTGTCAGAGCAAAGAAAAACAATTTTCATTTCCAAACAGCTGTATGAGCTAATAGAACGAAAAATAAATCACAATAATTTCAAGACGGTGGATAATTATGTTGAACACCTACTTATGGAAGTCTTCCAGGCGGAAAGTACGGATGACTTTGACCCAGAGGAAGAGGAGGAAATAAAGAAACGTCTAGAAAGGCTAGGGTATTTGTAGGAGCCTAATCATAATGGTGAAACCTCATGGTGGACGATTAACGAATCGTCTCCTTTCCACTAATCAATTAGATAGGTTAAAAAAAGAAATTAACGAATTTGTACACGTACCTATTGACTCTGAAACTTATATTGAAATTGAGAACATTGCCATTGGAACATACAGCCCTTTAGAAGGGTATATGACTCAACAAGAGTTTGGGTCAGTGGTAGAAACAAATCGCATCACAAATGGCTTAGCATGGACGATCCCGATAACATTCGACATAAGTGAAAGCCAAACTAATGGTCTGGAAAAAGGGAACCAAATTGTATTGACATATCAAGGGGAGCCAATCGCCCTTTTTGATATCGAAGACAGATTTAAACCAAATAAAAAACAATGGGCAGAAGTGGTATTTGGTACAACTGATGAGAACCATCCAGGTGTTCAAAGAATCTTCTCAAAGGAAGATATTTTGCTAGGGGGAGCCATCGATCTATTAAAACGGCCTAAAGTGCCATTCCCAGAAAATCGTTTGACCCCTAAAGAGACGCGAGTACTATTCAAGGCAAAGGGATGGAAAACAGTAGTGGGCTTTCAAACACGAAATGCTCCCCATATTGGACATGAGTACGTCCAAAAAGCAGCTTTAACCTTTGTCGATGGATTATTTATCAACCCAGTAATAGGGAAAAAGAAACCAGGAGATTTTAAAGACGAAGTGATCTTAAAGTCTTATCAAGCACTAATTGACCATTATTATTTACGGCAACGCGCGGTACTTGTCACACTCCTGACGGAAATGCGGTATGCCGGGCCTAAAGAAGCCATCCACCATGCGATCATGCGAAAAAATTATGGGTGTACCCATTTCATTGTTGGTCGCGATCATGCAGGAGTGGGAGATTATTATCCCCCCTTCGCCGCACAAGATATTTTTGATGAATTTCCCGACATCGGTATTGTCCCTCTCTTTTTCAGGTCTTTTTCACATTGTACAAAATGTGGATCTGTTGTGAATGAGAAAATATGTCCTCATCCCCCTGAACATCATATTAATTTCAGTGGAACGAAGATTAGACTGAGTTTAATTGAAGGAAATAGACCCCCAACAGAGCAAATGCGACCTGAAGTAGCGGATATCATCCTCCAATATGAAAATCCATTTGTTGAATGATGGAGATCTGTGGAAAGGAAATGACAAAAAGAAAAATGCTAGTAATAGGTTTGGATTGTGCATCACCGAAGTTAGTATTTGAGGAATTTAAGAATGACCTACCAAACTTATCTAAGTTAACAGATAATGGACTCCACGGGAAGTTGAGGTCAACAATGCCTCCAATCACAGTTCCCGCCTGGATGGTAATGTTCACAGGGAAAAATCCAGGGAAACTCGGATTATATGGTTTTCGGCACCGAAAGAACAATTCTTATACCGACATTTGGATTGCAAGTCCTAAAAGTATACGAGAACAAAAGGTTTGGGATATTCTGGGAGATAGAGGTAGAAAATCTTGTTTATTTGCAGTACCTCCAAATTACCCTCCGCAGGCCCTCAACGGATGTTCAGTAGGCTGTTTTTTAACCCCTAGTGCTAAAAGCAATTACACTTATCCTCTTGAATTAAAACAAGAATTAGAAAATAATTATGGCCCATATATACCTGATATCGATTACCGAAGCGGGAATCGAGATGAAATCAAAGAGCAGCTATTTAAAATGCTAGAAAATCACATGAACATGATTAAACACTTGATAAAAGAAAAAACATGGGATTTTTTTGCATTTGTAGAAATTGGAGTAGATCGTGTTCATCATGCTTTTTGGCGCTATTATGATGAAACACATCATATGCATGAATCTAATAGCAAATATAAGCGGGTCATTCGTGATTACTATAGTCGTGTGGATCACCATATTGGTGAAATCATTAAACTAATAGATAATAACACCTACATTCTTGTAACTTCTGATCATGGCGTAAAAGCTATGCGTGGTGCTTTTTGCATAAATGAATGGTTGATAACAGAAAAATATTTAAGACTCAAAGAAAATCCAAGCCAACAAATACCCCTCTCGAAGGCAAACATAGATTGGGCTAAGACCAAGGCATGGGCGTGGGGAGGATATTACTCAAGGGTCTTTTTAAACGTTAAAGGACGAGAAAAAAACGGAAACATCGATCCTAAAGAATTTGATAAAGAACTTAAAAGGCTTAGGAAAAAATTGCTTAACCTAAAGGATAATGAAGGAAAGAAAATGAATAATATCGTCTTTCGACCAGAGGAGTATTATGATACTCCAACTGGGGACTATCCTGATCTTATGGTAATATTTGATGATCTCAACTGGCGTGCTGCTGGAACTGTTGGTCATAACACCCTTCATCTTCTTGAGAATGATACTGGTTCAGATGATGCGATGCATGATTGGGATGGTATGTATATTTTATACGACCCCAAAGGTGAGATCACCCCATTTCAAATGGATGCAAAAATTGAGGATGTTGCTCCCACCATTCTGCATTTATTAGGCGAGGAAATCCCAAAAAATTTTGATGGAAATGTGATCGAACATGTCAAACGAACATAATGGATTTGTACTATGGTTTACTGGGTTATCTGGGTCTGGAAAAAGTGAATTAGCTTCCAGAGTAGCAACGAAGCTAAAGAAAATAAATAAGAAGGTGGAAATCTTAGATGGCGATGTGGTACGCCAAAGTTTAACAAAGGATCTAGGATTTACCGAAGCAGATCGAAAAACAAATCTGGAGAGGGTCATATTCGTAGCCAAACTGCTCAGTAGAAATGGTATTGCCACATTGGTCTCATTTATTTCTCCATACATTGCATCCAGAGATGCAGCCCGAAGAACAACAACGAATTTCATTGAAATTTTTGTTAAATGTCCTGTGGAAGTGTGTATTGAGAGAGATGTGAAAGGACTGTACAAAAAAGCAATTACTGGAGAAATCGAGAATTTTACAGGTATTAGTCACCCCTATGAAGAACCCCCAAACCCTGAAATTATTGTTGAGACAGATAAAGAAACACCTGAAGAAAGTGTAATAAAAATTATATATTTTTTAACTTCTAATGGGTTCTTGTAGAGAAAATTGGGCTGTTTTATAGGGAATTTTTGTGATTAATGAGCACACTCCTAGCGACCTAAGAAATAAAGATCAATATCTTGCCTTAGTCGTTCTTCAAGACTCATTCTATTCTTTTAACTAAGTAATTGCGTATTTTTTCAATACATAGTCAATTTTTGAACGACTGAAGTTAGAGATTGATAATATAGATTTTGTTGTGATAGATACAATGCAATTGGTTATCCCAGTAAGAAGTGAAGAAACACACCAAAATTGTCGTTTGTTTAAATATTGAGGGGTACTTGTATTAAAAATAATTATATAGATAATTTTTTACTTGGAAAATAACCCAAACCACTTATAACAACTGTTCATGACTATTTAGTTACTATTTTGAGTATGATTTAGACATTACAAGATCCTAGCAATTTTTACTAATGAAGGAGATGAAAAAAAAATTGAAGCTATGCTATAAAAGGCAATTTCGCCAAAAGAATCTTAATCCAGAATTCATTCAGGATTTAACAGTTAGAAAATACAATAATAAAGGGTAAAATCATGAAAAAAAAGTATGTCTTAATTACAGCACCAGGCCTCAGATTATCAAGTCAGTTCCCATCATTAGGGCCGCTAAATCTACAAGTGAAATTGAACTTATTCATATTTTTACAGGTCAACATTATGATTCATACTTAGCTGATATCTTTTTTCAAGCTTTAAAAGTTGAATCTCCAAAACATCTGTTAAATGTAAGGTCTGGATCTACTGACTATTATATCCGCATGATACTCGAAAAACTTGTTCCTCTTCTAAAAAATGACAGAATTACAGGAGTTCTTATTCCTGGTGATACAAATTCGGCTTTTGCAGCTAGCCTTGCTGGTATGTTCCTTTCTCTTCCTGTTATACACGTTGAACCAGGATTGAGAAGTTATGACCTCATCATGCAAGAAGAAATAAATCGTCGCTTAATTGACCATGGTTCTTCTGTCCTTTTTGCACCCACAAAAAACGCTATAAAAAACCTAAATAATGAATCTGTTCTTGGAAATGTTGTTTTTTCGGGTGATACTATGTATGATCTTTTACTCGCTGAAAAAGAAAAAATAACAAGAAAATCACTTTTCTCTCAAGCTGCAGACTCATATAACATCGTTGAGAAACAATACTCAATTATGACTGTACATAGACGTGAAAATGTTACAAACCTTGAAAAACTTAAACAGATAATAACAACGATGGGGCAGATAGATATTAAGATTATCTTTCCCATTCATCCAAATACCCGAAAAATACTTGAAAACTCGAAGATGAAAATATCTAACAATATTAAATTAATAAACCCTATTTCCTATCAAGAATTTCTGAATCTTGTCGCATTTTCTGGATTAGTAATTACCTATTCAGGTGGGCTTCAAAAAGAAGCATACCTACTTAATGTGCCATGTATAACCCTTAGAAATTCCACAGAATGGGTTGAAACATTAGTTAATGATGCTAATAGGATAGTTGGAACCAAACCTGCTCTTATTTCTCAAGCAATCGTTGATCTATTCAATAAAGAGCTTCATACAGATCGTTCTGTCTACGGTAACGGAAAGGCCGCTGAAATCATTGTTAAAGAACTTATTAGGAGCGATCCTGAAGTTCCAAGTGTTTCAGAACCATAAAAGAAGAGTTAAATTCTTAGATGTTATATATAGTAAATAAACAGCATAGATTCAAACATTGATAGAGCGTTTATACTCCCTTCAGAATCACGTCTGCTTTGCAATGGTTTAATAGAATTCATGTATAACACTTATAAAGAAAATTATCCAGCCTAGACATAAACTGAGATGATAAGATGGTAGAGTTAAGTTATTCTGAGATCAAAGTTGGTCAAAAAGCCGAACTAAAACGAATTGTAACAGAGGATGATATTGAAAAGTTTGCTGCTGTGAGCGGAGATCGAAATCCAATTCATCTAGATGAAGACTATGCGAAGAAAACATTCTTTCAAGGGAGAATAGCCCATGGAATGCTCTCTGCAGCCTTTATCTCGGCAGTTCTCGCCAATAAGCTTCCAGGAAAGGGAAGTATATACTTAAACCAAGAATTAATATTTAAAAAACCTATACGTATAGGAGATACTATTATTGTAGTTGTAGAAGTGATAGGAAAGGATGATGAAAAAAGACATGTTTTTTTGAAAACATCTTGCATTAATCAGAATGATGAAATGGTTGTAGATGGTAAAGCTGTGGTGAGGTTAATGGAAAAATAAATTTAATCCTCAATATCCTAGATATGTTTTCAGCATTGCTAGATCATTTAAGGTGTGAATATTAAACCATTCTCCTGCAATTGGGTATCCAAGCACTTTCTTTTGATCTATAAGTTTAGAGAGGAGCTCTATCTCGATCCTCCATTCCACAGGACCAGGGGGAATATATTCAAATATTTGGGGAGATAAGATTCCAATCATGGTTTTAATTAAATGGCTTTTAGGTACTTTTGGTCTCTCTTCGTGTGAGATGATACGAAAACCATCCAGTTCGACTACTCCCTTATATTTACTATCAAAAGAGGTTCGACTATAAATTGCAAATGTGGCAAGAGTGTCCTGTTGTTGATGAAAATTATATAGATCTTGTAAATTAAAGTCAAAATATGTATCACAAGGAACAATCAGGAAATCATTTTTAATTTGACTTCTTGCTAGTTCCAATGTTTTGGCTGTTCCTAAAGATTTTGACTCTTCAATGAATTCCATTAATGCCAATATAGATTTATTAGGAGCGATAACAGAATATACCGCTTTAATTAAACTTGACTGACCAACAATAATTATTTTTTGGAAACCAGCAGAAATGATTTTATCAATAATATACTCAATGAGAGTTTTTTCATTAATGGGAAGTAGAGGACGATAATCTGCAGTTTCAAGAGTACGTAATGAGTTGGGATTTCCTCCTGCCAGAATAATGGCGACTTTTTGTTTTTCTAGATGCAGTCTAACAAATTTTTCGATTGCTTCACTGCGAGAGCGAATTAGTACCCCATCAATCTCAGTATCAATTTGTTTTAAGATATCTGGATCAATAGTAATAGTAATTCGTGTTTTAGTTGTCATAAAAAGACCCAAAGTGGGTATAAGTTTAATTGTTGCCTTTGTATGCAAAAATTAGTTTCACGAAATCTCCTTTCGACCGATACATTGAAGTTGCACCTGTCCATTGAATTCTGAAGGGTTATAGACCCGACGTCCATCTATAATAATTGGTGTTTTCATATATTTCTTGAAAACTTCTGGTTTTAATGCTGCAATGTTACCCCATTCCGTCACAATAATAGCAGCATCAGCATTATCAAGAGCATCTTCAACTTTTTCTGCGTATAGAATTGAGTTACCTAAGATTTTCTGAGCTTCTTCTTCTGCAACTGGATCATAACCAATAACAATAGCTCTCTGCTTGAGTAAATGATGAGCTATTCGAATCGATGGTGCATATCTCATATCATCTGTACCTGGTTTGAAAGATAGTCCCAAAAGCGCCACTCGCTTATCTGTCAAATCTGGAATAACTTCTTGAAGTAATTTTACAGCATGTATTGCTTGCTGTTTATTTATTTCCAAAACAGCAGGAAACAAACGTGTGTTATATCCATTAGATCTAGTAAAGGCTACAATAGCGTTTACATCCTTCGGGAAACAAGAACCGCCAAAACCAACCCCAGGGCTTAAAAATTTTTCATTAATTCGATAATCAAGTCCAACAGCTTTTAAGACTTGGATAATGTCCACACCTGGGACAAGTTCGGCAATACGTGACATTTCATTAGCATAAGAGATTTTAGTTGAGAGCAAACAATTATTTCCATATTTGACAAGCTCTGCAGTTTGTAAATTCATCCGAAGTATGGGAGAATTCTCCAGATGAATTCCATAAAATCTTTCATACAATTTTTGAAGGATATCTCCCGATTTAGTATCCAATTCGCCAATAACAACTCTATCAGGTTCCAATGTATCCTGAATAGATCTTCCTTCTGCTAAAAACTCGGGTTGCATACATAAACCAAAATCTTTTCCCATAATTTTTCCTGATTCTTCTTCAACTAACTTCCCTACCAAATTTTCAGTAGTTCCTGGGACCACCGTTGAACGGACAACAATGAGGTGATAACCATTTTTTTCTTTGAGAATTTGGCCAATCTGGCGGGCTGTTTGTTTAATATATTTCAGATCAATGCTGTTGTCTTCTCTCATAGGGGTACCAACGGCAATCATACTGATATCTGATTCTAGAACTGCTTCCTCCCGTCCAAGTACGCATTTAAAATTCCCAGAATCTAGTGCTTCTTTAAGCAGCTCCGACAATCCATTTTCAAAGAATGGAGATATTCCTTGGTTGATTTGCTCATATTTTTTCTGGTTAAATGTCGAATTTATTGTTTTAATTCCTCTAATGGCAAAACAACAACCACAAACCAAACCAATGAACCCAGTACCATGTATTGCAACCCTGTATTCTTTCATTTGATTCACTTACCACTAAAATTAAAAAATATCGTTTTCAAGCTATCAAAGAGACTAGTATTTATCTTATACCTATCATATTTAATACTACTATGTCATACTGCTTAATATTCTGGTCAGTCAAATGAGACAATCTGTAAGAAATTCACAAAATCCGAGTTCTAGGGTTTTCATTAAAAAAAATACCTATCAGAACAATATTAATGTCTTTTGATAGGATTAAATAATGTTTATTTCTATGATATGGCATAATTAAGGTAAATATTGGACAAAAAACTATAGTATAAATAGTTGATATGAGTAGTATCATGTTACATTTTCGTATAGTGTAATCAATCTTTGTTCGTCTTTTTTAGCTGAATTTAGATCCAGTATTTTTTGAGCACGTAAAGTGATCTCTTTATCAGACATTCTTAATGACTGTTTGATTGCTCTAGCTAGACTAATTTTAGAGCCTGATTTGTAATAAGGAAGATTAGATTGAGTTAAGTATATGATATTTTCTAATAAAGGAACTACAGTTCTTTTATTGTAAGCAAGGTATTCAAATAATTTGTTGGGAGTTGCATGTCTATATACTGGGACATTGCTAGCTAAGACCAAACACACGTCAGCGAGCTTAATATATTCTTTAATTTCATTTGGTGGAACAAAACCAACTAAACTGACTTTATTTGATAATCGCATACTTTTTATATGTATTTTTATTTTTTCAAGATAAGGCCCGTCTCCTACTAAGACCAAATGATATTTTGGTGAAATTTGTTCTTTAAGTAAAGCTAAAACTGTATCTAAGTCTCTCATTTTTCCAATTAAACCTTGGTACAACAAAACTATATCTGTATCAGAGAAATTCAGTTTTGATCGATTGATATTTGCTGAAATGCCTTCTTCCTCCAATTCCTCATTAGCATATCCATAGGTATTATTTCCAACTACAACAGTTCGCTTTATTTTAGCTTTCTCATAATCTTCTTTTTCAATTTGATTTATGACTATTACTCCATCAACTAGCTTAGCAATCATATTCTCAAAAGCTTTTAACATTTTATAGACAATTGATTTTTCTGACAACTGTAGATGGGAAATCACAGATAGGGCGAATGGTTCGTGTCTATCAAGGATGATCCTTTTTTGGAAGAATAAGTTAAAAAATTTTACAGGAATGACAAGAATATCTGGTGGATTATGAATATGGAAAACATCAGTCTTATGGAACTGTTTATTGAATAATAGAATGGCAAACAATTGAAGTGTAAAATAGAGATAAGACATGAGGTAGCCAACAGGAGAGTTCTTATTCTTAAATCTACTATCAAAAAGTCGAAATACTTCAATATTCTTCGTAAGTTTCTCTCTATTTTTTAAATCTAGTTTTGAAAAAGAAATGATATTGATCTTATAACCGTGTTTTGATAATGCTAGAGCCTCTCGATGGACTCTTACGTCTTTTAGATATTCACTTAATACAATCATTGTTACTATTGGCATTTATTCATCATTTTCATGTTTTTTTTTAAAAGTTTAAAATTTTCCCTTATCCTCTTCATCCAAAATTATAAAAATTTTCTTTTTTTTTTCAAAAACAGTATGTTGATTCTTTAAGGAAATAAAAGTATTATCAGGAATGGTTAATTGAATAGTTTAGTAAAATATTTGTTGTTTTACTTATTTCTTCATTATGCAATCGATGAGGGGCCAAGATTGGGCCAGTATTAGGATATTTTTTAATGCCTTCGGGAGATATAAATAGTTCACCCTTAAACTTTCAAAACCGATTTTAATTTTCATATCCTAATAGGAGATCAAATTTTGGTTGAGGATGAAAATTCTATTGATAGAACTCGAGTTCATTTGGGTGAAGGAGAGTTAAAAGCTGTTCACAGAGTTTTTAGGAGTGGCATTTTTGTCAAAGGCCCAGAAGTTGAAAGCTTTGAGAAAGAATTTGCTCAATATTGTGGAGCGCGTCATGGAATTGCATTGAACTCGGGGACATCAGCATTATTCCTTTCGTTAATTTCCATAGGCCTTAAACCAAATGATGAGGTAATTACTGTTCCAAATACTTTTGTAGCAACAGTCAACGCTATAGTCCACGCTGGTGGAATTCCACGATTAATTGACATCGATCAAGAAACGATGAATATTAATGTAAATGATTTGAAGGAAAAGATCACACCAAACACGAAGGTGATCCTCCCTGTTCATCTGTATGGACTTCCTGTAGATATGAATCCGATAACCGAATTGGCCGATAAAAAAGATATAGTAATCCTAGAAGATGCATGTCAAGCTCATGGCGCTGATTACAGAGGAAAAAAAGTGGGTTCTTTAGGAGATATTGCCTCGTTTTCGTTTTATCCTACAAAAAACCTCACTGTGGGTGGGGATGGAGGAATGATTTTAACAAATGATAAAGAAAAAGCAGATAAGATAAGAATGCTGAGAGATCACGGAAGAAGATCAACTTATGAATATGAATGTTTTGGGTATAACTTCCGGTTATCAGAAATCTTAGGTGCAATCGGACGCTATAGGTTGGGTAAATTGGACTCAGATATCTCTAAACGGCGAAAAATAGCAAAAGTTTACCAGGAACTCCTTTCAGATCTCCCTCAAGTTAAATTACCTATTGATCCTTCCTATGCAAAACATGTATATTATCTATATGTTCCTAAGTTTGAGGAACGCAATAAAATAAAGGCTTATCTTCAAAAGAAAGGTATCAAGACTGCAATTGACTATCCAAGTACAGTCAATCAAATGAAACACTATCAGGAGCATTATAATTTCAAAGATGGAATGTTCCCTGTGGCTGAAGCTCTTACAAAAGAGATTCTCGCTCTTCCAATGTATCCAGAATTAGAAGATAGTAAAGTTGAAAGGATATCAGCTGAAATTCATAATTTTTATAGGAAGTAAAGGAAATGAAAGTTGCATTAATTGGTGTTGGACATTGGGGACGAAATCATCTCAAAATTTATTCTGAATTAAAAGAAAAAGAGATAATTGAAGATATAATTATATTTGACAAAATTACAGCTCGTGCTAAACGACTTGCTGATATTTTTCAAGTAAAACATGAAAAAAGTATTCGTAAAATTCTTCAGAATAAAGAAATCATGATGGCAAGCATTGTGACACCATCACCATCTCATTACGAACTTGCTATGAAATTTCTTGAGGCAGGAAAAGATATTTTAGTTGAAAAACCATTAGCCCTCACTTCGAAAGAAAGCTGGGAACTTGTTCGACGATCAACAGAGTTGAATCGCATTCTATTGCCTGGTCATCTGTTTCGGTTTCATAATGCCCTTCTAGAACTAAAAAAAGTAGTAAAACGGGGAGATTTAGGAAAACCTATACAAATAAATATAGAAAGAACAGCCTTTAATGTTCCTCGTGAGGATATGGGTGTTCTTCATGCCCTAGCGATTCACGATGTAGATATATCTTGTTTTTTACTTGACCAAGAATACCCTAAAGATATATCTGCATATGCAACATCATATTACCGTAAATATCCTGATGAAACCGCCACGATATTTTTAGATTTTGATGACGGAACAGCTTCAATTTTAAATGAAAGCTGGTTGAATCCAATCAATGGGAAAATAAGAAAACTATTACTTATCGGAACCAGAGGATCTGCACAAATTAATTTTCTTGTCCCAGATAGTATAGAACTAATTGATACATATATTGATAATAATGAAGGAAAAACACTAAATGTAGTTAGAGAGGGAACACGTGAGAAAAGGGTTAAACCTAGCGAGCCTCTACGGAATGAAATTATCCATTTCGTAAATAGCTCATTGAATGGCAATGAAGTAGCTATTCCTGCTGAAATAGGAGCTCGGGCTGTTGAGATGATCGAGATTGCTCTTGAATCAATAAAAACCAAAAAAACTGTGAATGTAGAGAAATATTTCCAGCAAAATTCCTCTGGTTAGACTTTAATACCTTAAATCTGGAGATTCAGGACTAATGGGGGAAAAACTCTCTTACCAATTGGAGATTTTTAATCGATACTACTCATTGTCAGGGCGAAATACTGAATAGTGGCTAATGTGTTATTTAATTACACATTCTGTTATATTTAAATACTAAAAACAAAAATTTAGTGTTTTTGATGCACCACTTCAGAAAGCAACACACTTTTCAGTAAAGAACAAGAAATTTTTTCAAAGAATCAATTATATGTACGCACTATAACGAGAAAGATTTCCATTGAAATTAGGGTTCTTAAGAATGGAGATTATTGATATTCATGTTCATATGAATTCTCAGTTTCAAGATATTTTTGAATTTAATTGGAATGATCTCTTAAAATATCTAGAACATGTAGAACAAGTAGGATTAATGCCAATCCTTACAAGAAATTCAAATTCTATTGAGATAAATAAAGATTTTTTTCAAAAAATTACTGAAATACCGAATTCACAAATTATTTCCTATTTTTGGGGTCACCCAGATCAGGTGACTCTTTCAATTGTGACGGAGTTTAAACCAGATGGATTGAAATTTCATCCAAGCATTGGTGAGGAAAATTTATTAAATTGCCCTCATGTAGTAGAAATTGCTGAGAAACTCAAAATTCCATTGTTAGTTCATTGTGGAAGAAATGAAAGAAGTCTAATGAGATTCATTCTTTCTACAATGGAAATATATACCGATGTGAAGATAATAGGGGCACATCTAGGAGGTTTAGCGACCCAGCTCATCTTAAGAGCTTTAAATGAAATTAAAACATCACAGATTGATAAAGGGAACCTGTATTTAGATACATCAGGAGTTATGAATCCAAAATTATTAAGATTGGCCCAGGAAACTGTAACAGCAGATAATATTCTATATGGTACTGATATCCCCTTTCATGATCCCCAAATATCTTTATATACAATCTCTTTAGCTTTTCCTGATCGGGAAATAAGACAGAAAGTGCTTTACTCCAATGCACAAAGATTATTTAATATTAAATCCCCCAAAAAAAAGAAATTGATAACATAAAGGTCTTTTCAACAAATCCACTCTGCATTTAGAATTAATAAAATTCGAACTATGAAAAATACTGACAATTGAAGAGCAATTTCATTGAGCGTATAATGAGATTTCTTTTTTATCGGTTTTATAAGAATTTAAGATCAAGTGACCGCCATGAAAGGATTATAGCATAAGCTTTAATGATAAACTGAGAAAGGATTAAAAATCAATATGATAGGGTGACCCTAAGCTAAAATCGCTCACTCAATATCTTATGGAGCCTGTATATCCATGTATCGCGAGCATAAAACTGGCCTAATTATCCCTGCTTATAACGAAGAGAAATTAATAATACCGACCCTGAAAGGAGTTCCTGAATATTTCGATCACATTATCTTGGTTGAAGATAAAAGTATAGATTCAACAAAAAGTATAGTTGAAGAATATTCTAAAAAAGATCCAAGAATAAAACTAGTATTACACGATAGAAACAGGGGAGTTGGTGCAGGGGTAGTTACAGGCATTGAAGAAGCGTTAAAATTAGATCTAGAAGTTGTACTCGCAGTAGGGGGAGATAATCAAATGGATCTATCTGAAGCTAAGAAATTTCTTGATCCTCTTGTTGATGGAAGAGCTGATTATGTAAAAGGAAATCGGTTTATGTCTAAAGGAAACGCGTTTAGAGATATGCCCAAACAACGTCTTTTTGGTAATATATCACTATCACTATTAACAAGGATGTTTTCAGGATATTGGAGGATTTTTGATACCCAAGATGGATATATTGGTTTTTCAAGAGAGCTTATGGAGACAACTGATTGGAGTAATTATTGGAAGAGATACGGATTTGTCTCAGATTTTATCATTCGTTTTTCTGGTGAGAAAAGGCGCGTAATGGATGTCCCAAGGCGAGCTATTTATTTGAAAGGAGTAAAACAGACTCAAATTAAAGTAAGAAGATATTTTTTTATGATTTATTATGTTATGTTGATTGCGTTATTGTCTCGAATCAAAAAGAGATATTTTTCCGTATTTTCACTAGGAGGAATGCTCTTAACGTTAGGTGTATTTGGATATCTATTTTCATTGCTTAATTTATCAGTTCCTCCCTTTACTGAATATATAAACTTTTTTACTTCCTCAATACCTTTTGTAATATTTTTCCTATACGATATTATAACAAATCTCAAGTACCAGCCAGAGTGGCTCAAGTACTACAAATTGAAAGACTATTAAGTGGAAAATATGGCCTCTAACAAAGAAAAAAATCGAAATCTTATCCTTGGCAAAGTATCTGTTGATGTTTCTATTGGATCCAATACTCAAATTGGAGAAAGTGTAACTATTGAAAAGGGAACTCAAATTGGGTCTAATACAGTTATTGATGGAGAGGTTTCCATTGGAAAAGACAATATCATCGGATCAAATACCGTAATTCATGGCCCAACACAAATTGGGGATAAGAATTTTATTTCTGATCTCTGTTCAATAGGTGTTGTTTCTCAACATTCCATTGAGAGATATGAGATTTCAGATAAATACAATTATACAGGAAAAAAGATTATTATTGGAAATTTCAATGTGATAAGAGAGTTTTCAACAATTCATTTACCGATGGTATCTAGGACAGAAATCAAGAATAATTGCTATCTAATGGATTATAACCATGTTTCTCATGATACTGTCCTTCATGAAGGTGTTATTCTAGCGAATAATACACAAATCGGGGGTCATACATCGCTATTACCTTATGCAAATATAGGTTTATCCACAACAATTCACCAACGATCTACTATAGGAAGTTTTACAATGATTGGTATGGGGTCTATTATTGCTTCAGATATTCTTCCATTCGTTATTGCGTTAGGAACTCCTGCTAAGCCTAAAAAATTGAATATCAGAGGTTTTGAGAGAAATAACTTCTCAGAAGATCAGATTACTAAAATTAAATCATTTTTTTCAAGTCTAAAGGATGAAAAATATATAGAGGAAATAAATATTGAGAATATAGACATCTCTATTGTCGAAAACTCATTCAAGGAATTTTTCAAAACCAGAAAGGAAAATAGAAAGATAGCTTCATTGTCAGAACTAAAGGTGTGAGAATATATTCAAATATGATTTAGAATCAGAGTGATTGAGCAGATTAAAGTTGTGAAAGGATGAATAAAACAAGATTATTTTTCAGGTTTAGTTTCAGGCTACTTTTATGAGAGGTGTTCAACATTATAAGGAAGGACTTGGAAGATAGAATCAAATCTTTTGTCCTAAATCCTTTGTTACTAATTTTTTTAATAAACTTCCTAATCCGTATTCCACGAATACCTCACGCTCAAGGAAATGATGCGTTCCGTGTTCTTTGGATGGCTGAAGCGATACAATTTGGTTTTTTTGACGCTTGGTTATTAACTCCCTTATCCATATTTGGATTTGATCCTTTTTCGTTTTATCCAATAGGCGGGCCTCTTATTCTTTCAATTTTACTTCAAATGAAACTCAATTTTGATTTCGCTGTTTATGTTTTTTCACTTATATTCATGGTAATTTCAATAGTAACAAGTTCCTATCTATCAAAATTGCTCTTCGATAAAGATACTTTCTCTCAATATTGGTTTGTTTTTTTTTACACGACAACTCCAGTGTTTTTGAGGTTTTCTTATTGGACCTCCTCTGTAAGAGGTTCGTTTTTAGCGATCTTACCTTTGACTCTATATTTTAATATTAAACTAATTCA